>CAIKRV010000022.1 GCA_903829945.1 uncultured bacterium
CCGATCTTTGATGAAACTCTAAAGCTTTTAGATTTAGGTAAGTGTACAGAAATAGAAGGAAAATCTTATTTATCCGAACGATAATTTTTAACCTTCAAAATAGAAGGAAATAAAAATAAAGTTGG
This sequence comes from uncultured bacterium, assembly GCA_903829945.1. GTDB lineage: Bacteria > Bacteroidota > Bacteroidia > CAILMK01 > CAILMK01 > CAILMK01. The sequence continues at coordinate 126 of CAIKRV010000022.1, forward strand.
ACCGAAAACGACTAAAAATATTAGTGTAAATCGTTTTGTCATTAAATAAAACATTATTCAATCCTCGTGAAATTTTAATTTCCGGCGAAAATTTGAATAAAGGATAATACATATCCAATCCCGCACCAAACTCATAAGAATAATTTTGTGGAATTAAAGCAATTTTTGGATTTATTGGGTTTTTAACTGCCTTATAATCAGAGGATAAATCCCATCCAAACTTACCACCACCGATAACGTAAAACGCAATATTATTATGCCTTTCCGAACAGAATTTTAAAAGCAAGGGAAATTCTACAATGGCGGATTCCACTTGTTTGGCTGCTACCGTGTCCCCGGTTGTATTGTAGTGAACATTTCTTTGCGTTAGAATTAAACTGGGGATAAATCTTAAATGAAAAAATTCACCCATATGTAAATCCGAAACTGCTCCAATAGTAATCCCGGGAACATCATCAATACTTACGCCGTGAATTATTTTTTGATTGTACCAAGTATTTGAAAAATCATAGCTTAATCCGGAGAAATTAGTACCTACCGTAAATCCAAAATGAATCCAACGTCCATAATCATAAAACTGATTATTTTTGCCCTGACCAAATGATGAATTCAATCCTAAACAGGCAATAAAAAGAATAATTATTTTTTTCCTGTATATATTGTACATATTCCAAATGTTAATGCCTTCCATTGAATGTCTTTAAAATTTGCTTCCTTCATGATGGCTGCAAAATCCTTCCCGTATGGAAAACTAGCCACTGATTCCGGTAGGTAGGTATATGCCTTGCTATGACCCGACACTAATTTACCAACCAAAGGTAAAACGGTGCGAAAATAAAAAAAGTATATTTGTTTGAAAGGAAATTTTTGTGGCTGGGAAAACTCAAGAATCATTGCAGAGCCGCCGGGTTTCAAAACACGATTCATTTCCTCTAAGCCTTTTTTTAAGTGCTCAAAGTTTCTGACACCAAAAGCTACTGTTACAGCATCAAAGGTATTATTCGCAAATTTTAAATTTTCTGAATCACCTGTTTCCAGGGTTATGAGTTTCGCTAGTCCTAATTTACTTACTTTTTCCCTGCCCATAGCTAACATTCCCTCGGAAATATCAACACCTATGATGCTTTTGGGCTTTATTTTGGATTCAGCTATGGCCAAATCAGCTGTTCCGGTAGCAATATCAAGGATCGTTTCAGGTTGCTCCTTTTCTAACAATTTGATTAAGGTTTTGCGCCAGCCTTTATCTATGCCCATGCTCAATAAACGATTGAGTAAATCGTAGCGGGGAGAAATGTCATCAAACATTTCTGAAACCTGTTCCTTCTTGCTTTTATCGGAATCTGTGTACGGTACTACCTGATTAATCATTGTATGCTTGCAAAGATAAAGAGTGATTGCCGAATAACACCAAGCTTAATTAATAAATACAAAAACTATATTACCAAATAAATATCTGAACTTTGCAGGATGGAGATAAAACAAGCAAGATACGTACAAAGTTCACCAACTTTAGCAGGTTGCCCGATGGCTGATAAACCTGAATTTGCATTTGTGGGACGTTCCAACGTTGGCAAATCTTCATTAATTAACTTGCTGACTGCCAGGAACAACCTTGCCCTAACCTCTGTTAGTCCGGGAAAAACCAGAAACATAAACCATTTTATTATTAATGAGCAATGGTATTTGGTGGATTTACCCGGCTATGGTTTTGCCAAAGTATCTAAAAAACAAAGAGATGAATGGCAAAATAACCTGAATGAATACCTCATTAAACGGACGAATTTAGTGAATGTTTTTGTATTGGTAGATTGCAATATTCCTCCGCAACGTATTGATATTGAATTTATTAATTGGCTTGGAGCACAATCTATTCCATTCGGTATTGTCTTTACAAAAAGTGATAAGCCTAAGGTTCATGCTCTTAACGTAAATATTAACGATTTCTTGAGTGCATTAGCAGAACATTGGGAACATTTACCTCCTCATTTTGTTAGTTCCTCTGTACGCAAGGTGGGTAGAGAAGAAATTTTGGATTATATAGATCAATGCTTGGAACAAATCTCTGAATAAGCATAGTTTTTTCTCATTAAATGATGCCACTATCTTATCGTTTGAGACTTACAAAAA
>CAIKRV010000023.1 GCA_903829945.1 uncultured bacterium
ATTATGGGGAGGAGATTATACGGTTTCCAATAATCGTTCAAAATCTTTTTTAGTCAGCGGTTTTGATAGTAGAAATAACTTAGACCAAACCATAAATTTGAGATGGAATATTAATTCATTTTTTACTTTAGAGCCTATTTATACATTTGCAAGACATGATTTTGCTTCTGATTATTTTAGTGCCAAAGACTTCAGCATTCAATATCACAAACAAGGAGGCATCCTGGCTTGGCAAGCAACCCAGAAATTAAGATTCAATTTAAATTACTTTTATTTAGACCAACATAATACCCTTTCAGATCCATTTGAAAAAGAATACCAACATGATGGTGGATTGGAAGCAAGATATAATTGGTTAAGTAAAGCCATTATCAGTGCACGGATTGATTATATCAGTATCCGATATGCATTTGACCCTACCACCCCTATTGCCTATGAAATGCTGGTAGGCTTGCGTCCGGGAGACAATTTTACTTGGAGTGCATCTTGGAATCAAAGGCTTCAAAACAGTTTACAACTAACCTTTAGTTATGAAGGAAGAAAGTCAGAAGGCTCCAGTATTGTTCATATTGGTAGAGCCAATGTGACTTGGTTCTTCTAATATTATAATTATCAATATTTTAAAAGTTTTAGGCTAAGCTTTGGCACAATATATGCGAAAGCTAAATTATTCGATATTTGCAGCTTAACGTTCAAGTTTGTAATTTCGTAATTAATTAAGTTACCATAATGAAAAAATACATACTCTTAAGTTTAGCTTTGCTTTGTTCGTTTGGCGCACTCTATGCCCAAGATCGGACAGAATCAGAAATAAGTATTGTTAATAATAATCTTACCATTTATGGTACGCTAAAATTAGGAGATACCATCAAACCGACAATTGTAGCACTGATCATTGCAGGTTCCGGACCTACGGATAGAGACGGGAATAATCCGGCAGCGAATAATAATAGCTTAAATATGCTTGCAAATGCTTTAGGCTCCAATGGGATTTCAAGTTTAAGGTATGATAAGAGAGGGGTTGGAAAAAGTAAAAATGCATTTATTAAAGAGGAAAATTTGAGATTTGAGGACTATGTTTCCGATGCAGAAGCTTGGATTAAAAAACTAAAAGCTGATAAAAGATTTACAAAAGTAGTTATCATTGGACATAGTGAAGGAAGCTTAATTGGGATGTTATCTATAGAACATGTTGGGGCGGATGTATTTATTTCATTGTCCGGTGCTGCAAAACCTGCCAATGAAATTATTATGGAACAGTTAAAATCTAGTCCTAAAGATATTCAACATGAAGCGCAGAGAATTATAGATGTTTTGGTGACCGGTAAAACAACGGAGAATGTACCTTCTTATCTTTATCAACTGTTTCGTCCAAGCGTGCAACCGTATATGATTTCTTGGTTCAAATACAATCCTGTGGATGAATTAAAAAAAATCAAAGCCCCTACGGTCATTGTACATGGTATGAATGATATTCAAGTGAGCACTGATGATGCTATACAATTGGCTCAAGCAAGGCCAAGCTCCTCCCTAATGGTGGTTAAAGGAATGAACCATATTTTGAAAAGAATGGATGAAAACAAGGAAAAAAATATTGAATCCTATAATGATCCTAAGTTGCCCTTAAGCGTAGATTTGGTCTCGGGTTTAGTAGAGTATATTTATAACAATGCTCGCTAGACAAAAAATAATTAAACACCTAGTTTTTAAGCTAAAGTTTAATTAATACAGGATTTTATATAAATTTGCTTGGCCAAAAAACAAAAATGTCCCTTATAAAAAACTTTTCAAAACTGTTCTTATTGCTACTACTATTGCTGCCATGCTCTTTATTAGCACAAATAGACGATGATCAACGCGTGCAAACAGATCAAGTTTATAAGGACAATATCAGAACTGTTCAATTTTATAACAGCGGAATAATAAACTCCTATCCTATTATGTCATTTAATAGCGGGGAGCGAATTACCCTAAGGTTCGATGAATTAAATTCCCGCCCTCATGATTATCAGTTTACAATAATTCATTGTGATGCAAACTGGAAACCGAGTCAGCTCATTAAAAGTGAATACATTGATGGCATGTTTTCGGATTATTTTCCACCTTATACTATGTCTAATAATACTTTAAAAAGTTATGTACATTATAAGCTGGACTTTCCAACACAGAATATGAGGTTAAAAATGTCTGGAAATTATTTGCTGAAAGTTTTTACTGAAAATGAAAAAAATCCTGTCATCACGCGGCGCTTTTATGTATATGAGAATACTGCAGCTGTCAGTGCTGAAATTGTAAGAGCCAGTTATGCCAAATATGCTGATTCCAAGCAACAAGTGAATTTCTCTGTAACATATGCTGACCAATTAAATATTACGAATCCTTTTAATGATATTAAAGTGGTTGTGCGTCAAAACTGGAGAAGTGATAATGAATTGCTTGGATTAAAGCCGAAATTAATTCAGAATAAAACCTTAGTATATAATTATGAGGAAGAAAACCTTTTTGATGGAGGTAATGAATTCAGAGCATTTGATATAAGCGATGTAAGATACAGAGGCATTGGGGTTAGATACTTTACCTCAGATTCCTTATATCAAGCTACCTTATTTGATGATGAGGATCGTTCTCCAAATATTTATACTAAATATATTGACCAAAATGGACAGTATAGTATAAGTACCAAGCAAGGGCAAACACCCTATACGGAGGCTGATTATATTTGGGTATATTTCAGACTGAAAACAATTCCTGAACAGGGTACGGACATATATGTTTACGGAGCTTTAACCAATTGGCTATTGGACCGACGTTTCAAAATGATTTTTGCCCCTAAGGAAGGAGAATTTCAAGCAGCCTTTTTATTAAAACAAGGGTATTATGATTATCAATATGTAACTGTGGATAGGGATGGAAATGTAAACCCTACCAGCTTGGAAGGAAATCATTGGGAGACCGAAAATAATTATGTTATTTTTGCCTATTATACACCTCCCGGTCAGAATTATGATTTGTTAATAGGCAAAGGAAGCTTCAATTCTCAATTGAAGTAATACTTATATTTTTTTAGCTAATGGTCATGCGCCGGGATGGACTTTTATATGGCTCGATATATTTTTAAAAGAATAGTTTCTGGAATCTTGGTCATCCTTGGAGTTGCCACCATCATTTTTTTATTATTTATTATTTTGCCTACCGATCCGGCAAGCTTAACACTTGGCCAGCGGGCAGATATTTCCACATTAGAATCCATCAACAAAGAATTAGGGTTAAATGAACCTAAATCGATACAATTTATCAAGTATATTAATGATTTATCCCCACTTTCAATTAATGGACTCAACGATGAAAACAGGGAAAAATATCATTTTATTCCAATTTTAAGGTTTCGAAACAATGCCCTGGTTTTAAAATGGCCTTATTTACGACGCTCCTATCAAAGCAAAAAGAAGGTTTCGGAAATGCTGATGGCAGCCCTACCCAACACTGCCTTATTGGCCATTAGTGCATTTTTCATTGCCAGTATTATAGGAATCATATTTGGTTGTTTAACTGCAATTAAAAAAGGCACTCTTTTGGAAGGTGCCTTAATGCTTTTGGCAAATGTAGGGGTTTCAGTTCCCTCCTTTTTTGCCGGAATATTAATTTCTTGGTGTTTTGGATATTTATTATCTTCATATACAGGACTTAGCATGTTTGGTTCCTTATATGAAATTGACCCGTTTCGAGGAAAAATACTAGCCATTCAAAATCTCATATTACCTGCTATTGCGTTAGGTATTAGGCCATTGGGCATTATTACGCAATTAACCCGATCATCCATGTTGGAGGTATTATCACAAGATTATATTAGAACTGCAAAAGCAAAAGGGCTAAGTCCTTGGATTATAATAAAGAAACATGCTTTGAGCAATGCGTTAAACCCTGTACTCACTGCTGTATCAGGTTGGTTGGCATCCTTATTGGCCGGGGCCTTTTTTATAGAATACATCTTTAATTGGCATGGATTGGGAAAAATGACTGTGGATGCCTTATTAAGTATGGATTTTCCTGTGGTTATGGGGGCTGTATTATTTATTGCCATAATTTTTGTGATCATTAATATTTTAGCGGATATTCTCTATGGAGTTATAGACCCAAGAATAAGGGCCGGTGCCTAGGAAAATAGATTCAAATAGGCTGCTTCATTCTCACTCTTACAAATTTTTGTATCTTTGCCGTTCCGTAAAGGAGGGTCTTAAGCGAAGACATTAATAATTAAGCGCTTATGACAAAGTTAAACGAAAATATAATTTAAACTGCGTTTGTAATTTATGAAAAACAAAGGTGCCGTAATGTTTTTTACCATCGCTTTTGCGGCGGTATGTTTGTTCCAACTTTCATTTACTTGGAAGGCCAATGAGTGGGACAATAAAGCAGAAAGTTTTGCACACGGCGATATTGTCAAAAAGCGCCATTATTTAGATTCCGTTGGAAGTGGGCCTATTTACAATTTTCTATTTCTGCACAAGTACAATTACATGGGGGTAAAAGAGCGTTCATTGAACCTCGGTCTTGACCTTCGTGGTGGTATGCACGTAACCTTACAGGTTGCAATGAATGATTTATTGAAACAATTATCCGGAAATAATCCTGAGCCTACTTTCAATAAAGCTATTACTAAAGCAAACCAGCTGCGCAGTACCAGTCAAAAAAACTATGTTGACTTGTTTTATGAATCCTTAATGGAGCTCAATCCTAATTATAAATTGGCTACCGTTTTCGGTACTATGGATAATAAAGGTAAGGTTGACATTAATTCCAGTAATGACCAGGTGGTAAAATTCCTTAAGGAAGAAGCTAAAAATACTTTAGATAGGATTGATTTAATATTAGGTCAAAGAATTGATAAATTTGGGGTTACACAGCCAAATAAACAAAAGGATGAGGTTACCGGTCGTATTATAGTAGAATTACCGGGTGCTGATGATCCTGAGCGTGTAAGAAGATATTTAAAAGGTTCGGCCAAGCTTGAATTTTATGAAACATATAAATTAGCAGAAGCACTACCTTTCTTAAAATCTGCTGATGCAGCATTAAATGCTAAAATGGAAGCTGACAAAGCTTTACATAAAGATACTACTAAAACTAAAAGTGCAGATGAAGCTGCATTACCTAAAGCAGGAGATAAAAAAGAAGATGCCGGAACGGCAGGCCTTCCTAAAGCGTCTTCCGCTGCAACGGCCAGTACTGCAAAAGATGCCAAAGGTGGAAAAACAAATGGAAAAGATACTTCTAAAAGTAAAGATACCAGTAAGAGTGGTTTAGCTAAAAGTAAAACCAAAGGTGCTGATAGTACCAAACAAAAGGAACAACCTTTATTAAGTGTATTACTTCCATATGTACAAGCTTATTTGGGAAATAATGCAGGCGAACGTCCTATTATAGGTATTGTTCAAAAATCTGATACTGCAAAAGTAAATGCTCTATTAAGAAGACCGGAAGTAAAAGCTGAACTTCCTTCTGAAATGATTTTATTATGGGATGGTAAGCCTATCGAAGATGGCAGTCCTTTTTATGAATTATATGCTCTTCGTTCTACCGGACTTCCAGGGAAAGAAGCAGTGCTAACCGGTGATGTAATCGTAGATGCTAAAAAAGAAACCGACCGTCAATCCGGTTCCTTCCAGGTTCAAATGCAAATGAATAGTGAAGGTGCTCAAGAATGGGCCAAAATTACCGGTGCAAATAAAGGTAGAGCTATTGCCATTGTATTGGATAGTCAAGTTTATTCTGCTCCAAATGTAGAGAACCAAATTACAGGTGGAATTTCACAAATTACCGGACGGTTCAATGCTGAACAAGCCGGCGACTTAGCAAATATTCTTCAAGCAGGTAAATTACCTGTCGGACTAGAAATTATTCAAGAAGCGATTGTTGGTCCTTCCATGGGTCAAGATGCCATTCATAAAGGTTTAATTTCACTAATTGTAGGCTTAGTAGCTATCTTATGCTTTATGATTGTTTATTACAATAAGAGCGGATGGGTTGCTAACCTTGCATTATTTATAAACTTATTCTTTATTACAGGTATTTTGGCATCACTGGGTGCCGCACTCACCTTACCGGGTATGGCCGGTATTCTTTTAACCTTGGCAACAGCCGTGGATGCTAACGTATTAATATATGAACGTATTCGAGACGAACTTGGAGAAGGCAAAGGATTAAAACTTGCTATTTCTGAAGGTTTTAAACATGCCATGTCCTCCATCATTGACGCGAATATTGTAAGCTTACTCATAGGTATTATATTATTAACCTTCGGTACCGGTCCGGTTTATGGCTTCGCAGTGGTACTTGTAATAGGTATTTTAACTTCCTTGTTTACCTCCATCCTAGTTACCAGAATTATGTTTGAATGGTTATTGGAAAGAGATAGCCATATTAGCTTTGGAAGTGCATTTTCTAATCGCCTATTAAGAGGTATTAATTATGATTTCGTTGGAAAACGTAAAATATTTTACGCACTTTCCGGTATAATTATCGGTATCGGTATTCTTTCTTTAGCTGTTCGTGGTTTAAATTATGGTGTTGACTTTAAAGGTGGTTACTCTTATGTAGTGACTTTCCACGGTACACCTTCTATAACAGATGTACGCGAACATTTAACTAAAACACTGGGCAATGTTCCTGAAGTGAAAACATATAGTAATGATACTACATTAAATATTATCACTGACTATAGAGTTACTGAGAGCGGAGATTCTGTTAGCCGTCAAGTAAAGGCCAAATTAGTAGAAGGGCTCTCCTTTATGGGCAAACAATATAACCCTCGTGTAATTGGAGAACAAAAGGTAGGTTCTACCATTGCCAGTGATATTAAGCGATCCGCCTTCAGCTCTATTTTATTCTCCTTAATTGTCATCTTTCTTTACATTATTATAAGGTTCCGTAGCTGGCAATTTGCATTAGGTGCAACAGTGGCCATGGCCCATGATGCCTTATTTGTACTTACCATTTTCTCCTTGTTTAAAGATGTAATGCCATTTTCTTTAGACGTAGATCAGGCCATCATTGCCGCTATCCTTACGGTCATTGTATATTCCATGAATGATACTGTGGTTGTGTTTGACCGTATCAGGGAATACTTAAATAATAATAAGAAGAGTCCAATGATCCCTACGATCAATGATGCCATTAATAAAACTTTAAGTCGTACGGTTATTACTTCATTCACTATCTTTATGGTAGTATTGATTTTGTTCTTATTCGGCGGACAAGTAATTAAAGGTTTTGCTTTTGCAATGTTGGTAGGTGTAGTTATCGGTACTTATTCTTCCATATTTGTGGCTACCCCAATTGTAGTAGACTTAACTAAAAACAAATCCGAGGACAAATAATACTCGGCATTATAAATATTAGAAAAAAGGAGCATAAACATATGCTCCTTTTTTATTACTTTGCTCCTAAATTCATCTGAAAGAACATGAAAAAAATTGCGCTAATTTTAACCTTAATTACCAGCTTCTTTTTCACCGCATGCGAACAAGAAATTGAAATTGTAAAGATTCATACTGATTTTGGAGACATCTATGTTTATTTGTATGATGCTACACCAATTCATAAGGCTAACTTTATAAAACTAGCAAAATCCGGTTTTTATAATGGGACTACATTTCATAGAGTAATTCAGAATTTTATGATCCAAGGTGGAGATCCTAATTCCAAGGATAATAACCCAAAGAACGATGGTGAAGGCGGTCCAGAGTTTAAGGGTGAGCCTAATACCTTTAAGGATTCTATGAGCAATACCTATACTTTAGCGCCGGAAATAAAAGATAATATCATGCATAAATACGGATCTATAGCTGCAGCAAGAGAATCCGATGATATTAATCCAAAAATGCGCTCCAGCGGGTCACAATTTTATATCGTAGAAAGGAAAAATGGCACACCGCATTTAGATAAAAAATATACCGTTTTTGGTGAAGTAGTTTCTGGAATGGAGGTGGTAGAAAAAATAGCTGTACAACCTAAAGATCCTTCAAATAATCGTCCGCTGAAGGATATAAAAATGACTGTTGAGATTATTAAAGTTAAACCGAAATTACTTGCCAAAAAATATAAATTTGTAATACCATCGCACCAATAATAGAGACAAAATAAAGGGTTGTTAGCTCAGTTGGTTCAGAGCGTTGCCTCGACAAGGCAAAGGTCATCGGTTCGAGCCCGATACGACCCTCAAAAAAGCTAATCTTATAATAGGTTAGCTTTTTCTTTTACCCAGGTATCATACATAAATAGCATTTCATCGGTACCATCCAAAGTTGCCGCTTTTTCTAAGAAGGATTGAACTAAACTTTTAAAGCTTATACTTCTTTTAAAATGTTGATCAGAAATCATTAAATGCATAATATCTAAAAAAAGCTTTTCCCACAATATTTCAGGTTGAATTAAAGTTTCGGAAAAATCTTTTATAATTTGTTTATATCTATATTCTAAAATTTCCTTTTCATTTAGCTCATATCTAATGATTAATTCGCCTAAAGCTAATTTCAATTTTACCATGGTATCCATGGTGCGATAACCTTCAAAATGAATTAATTCATTTATATATTTTAGCGCCTTTTTATATTCCTTTCTTTGGTAGTATAATACAGCTAAATTCGAATAAATAAATCCTCCATAAATTGGTTGTTTTACAATCTTATCCTTTTCAGTAAGGCTCAATAAAATTTCAATGGCCTTAGTACTGTTGAGTGCAGAAAAATTAATCACCAGGATATTGTAATAAAACAATTCAAAACGATCATTTAACATCTTATCAAAACGCTCCATTTCAGTTTTCAGCAATGCTGCATAATCTAAGGATGCTTGATATTTTTTATTTTTGAATAGAGAATTGGCAATCCATGAAAGCATCTCTAATTTAGTATCATGATTATTTTTATGAAAAAACTCTCGGTCCTCAAATTCAGAGTAAGCATGCACTAAATATTCTTCCAGTTTAGGAAAATCATTATTTTGTAATAAAACCCTGCTTACCACTTTGTAAATACCAAACTGCAAACGTGAACTCACCTTTAATTCCTCAGAGTTTACATAGTCATCTATAGTGATTTTTAAAAGCTCATTAATACTTTTATTAGCGCTTAAGTTTTGAGATAATTTCATCCGGTATTCCACCGCCTCTAAAACATCATCAAGTTCACTCAGTTTATTTAATAAATTTCTATTTTCTCTTCGTTTTCGAATATAATCCTCCGGATTTGAAGTAAATATTTCTTGGGAAATTCTAATAAGTCTGGCGTAAATAATATCTAGAAGGCCATAATCTTCCATTTCCTGAGCTTTTTTCTCAGCCTTTTTATAATGGTAAAATGCAAGTTTATATTCTGTTTTACTGAAATAATAATGTCCTAAGGCTGATAAATAAAATGAAAGCATTGCATTGTCAGACTGAAATTCTTGCAAAAAAATGCTTTTGTTAATGTCTTCCATTAAACGATTTTTCAATCTGTAAAAAGCATTTTTATCATCCTCATTTTGGTATAATTTTTCAAAGGCCTTGTCTTCATTATACTTATCGGCACTTTTACGAATCAAATCAAAGAGTTTCAGATCTTTTCGATCTTCATTGGCAGTCACTCTACCCATGTAAATCTTAAAGTTCTTTACTTCTTTACGATCCATGAGCATGATCATTTGGTTTAAGACATCCATTTTTTTAATTAAGTAAGTTGCAAATTTTTTAAAACCTACAAAAAACTAATCATGCGGTGATAATATAGTTTTGTTTTTAGCAAATATACGCTAAAACGAGTAAGAATTGAAATAAGTTAAAATAATTTTAAAAAAGAACGCTGTATCTTTACCTTGTGAAAGCCAAAATTCCTATGAAAAAGTTTCTCCTGATCTTAAGCATTTGCTTCTTGGGTTTAAGTGTCCCTTCTTTTGCCCAAGTTGCAATATTACAAATAGATAGCAATTCTGCAGCCTATTTAAAATACGATACTATAAAACCCAAAAAGCAAGTTTTAGTATATTATTCGCTAATTAATGTTGCAAAGGCTGATTCTGATTCATTAACGAAAGGACTCAAGATTTATACTTATTTAAGAATTAATAATCAAAAAGTTACAAGCAGAAGTAAAGGGAAAGTTTTGGATCGTAACTTAAGAATTCGATCCTTACATAATGAAAAGGCAATTATTTATGATACCATTATTTTAAATGATAGTATCTCTCCCCCGGCCGCAGGAACTAATGTTATTGTAATTTGGCCAACGGGTAATGGTGTTCATTCCACCACAATGAATATCAGCCACTTCTTCTTGATAACGTATACAGGTATTGAAGCGCTGGCCAATCCGGAAAATCCTGTAAAAATATACCCCAACCCCGCGAGAGATCTTATTCATTTTGAAATTCAAAACCAAGACTTAAAACTTGAAAAGGTCATTCTTCGAAATATTGTCGGTCAGGTAATACTGGAAGAAAATTTAAGGACTTCAGAATTAAATATTTCTTCCTGCCCACCGGGATGCTATATTTTGCAACTGCAATATTCCAATGGAAGCATCGGTACTTACAAATTAGTTCGAAATTAATTAGAACACGCATGAAAGGGAACGCCATTCTTTACTAAAGAATGGCGTTCTTATTTTTTAGTTTAATGCTGACTTATTTAATTGCTCCGAGCGCTCTACCGATTTTGGTAAATGCTGCAATTGCTTTATCAAGATGTGCTTTGCTATGGCCTGCAGAAATTTGAACTCTAATTCTAGCCTGCCCTTTAGCCACCACAGGGTAAAAGAATCCAATTACATAAATGCCTTCGTCAAGTAGCATCTCTGCAAACTTTTGTGCCAAAGGTGCATCATATAACATTAAAGGACAAATGGCATGGGTTCCGGGTTTGATATCAAAACCTAAAGCAGCCATCTCCGAGCGAAAATATTTTACATTTTCTTCCAGGGTATCGCGGAGTGCGGTAGTTTCAGTCAATAAATTAAAAATTTCAATACTTGCTCCAACGATGGCCGGAGCCAGGGAGTTAGAAAATAAATAAGGTCTGGAACGTTGGCGCAACATTTCAATGATTTCTTTCTTTCCTGTAGTATATCCACCCATGGCACCACCTAAGGCTTTTCCCAAAGTTCCTGTTATAATATCTACTCTGCCGGTGGCACCACAATGCTCTATAGACCCTCTGCCGGTTTTACCCATAAACCCGGCTGCATGGCATTCATCAACCATTACCAATGCATCATATTTATCCGCCAAATCACATATTTTGTCAATTTGTGCTATGGTGCCATCCATAGAAAAGACACCGTCTGTAACAATAATTCTATACCTGCAACCTTGACTTTCCTTCAAGCGCTCTTCCAATTCCTCCATATTATTATGCTTGTATCTATATCTTTGGGATTTACATAATCTAACCCCGTCAATAATACTGGCATGATTCAATTCATCGGAAATAATTGCATCATTTTCACCAAATAATGGTTCAAATACGCCACCATTTGCATCAAAGCATGCAGCATATAAAATAGTATCCTCCGTGCTATGAAAATTAGCTATTTTCTCCTCTAATTCTTTATGAATATCCTGAGTTCCGCAGATAAAACGAACACTGCTCATACCATATCCATGAGAATCAATAGCTCGCTTTGCAGCTTCAATAACTCGTGGATGGGAGGATAAACCCAAATAATTATTTGCACAAAAATTTAATACTTTTTTCCCTCCTGCAATCTCTATTTCAGCAGATTGCTCACTAGTAATGATTCTTTCACTTTTATATAGTCCTTGTGATTTGATATCACTGAGCTCGGCAGCGAGCATTTCCTTCATTTTTCCGTACATAAGATTAATTTGTGTCGTTAAAAATTGTGCAATATTGCGTTTACCTAAGTTACAAAGTTAAGAATATTGAATAAATACCCTCACTTAAAAGTTTCGGTTTTTCCTAAAAAATAGACCAAACACAAATTCTAATAACACTCTACAGACTTATGCTTACCTTTGCAAATTGAAATAATTTATTAAAATCAATTAAATCGTACGGACTTTATGTATAGGACACATACCTGCGGAGCTTTAAGAATTGAACATGCCGGACAAGAAGTTACATTAGCCGGTTGGGTACAATACAATCGTGATTTTGGGGCTATGACCTTCATTGACCTTCGGGATAGATTTGGAATTACGCAATTGGTCTTTAATAAGGATATTGATGAAACGCTATTTTTAAGAGCAAAAGAATTGGGGCGCGAATACGTAATCCAAGTAAGCGGTAAAGTTGCTGAACGTTATAATAAGAACCTTGAAATACCTACCGGAGCAATAGAAATTATCGTTTCCACTTTAAATATACTCAATACTTCAGAAGTACCTCCATTTACCATTGAAGATAATACCGACGGAGGTGAAGAATTAAGAATGAAATACCGCTATCTTGATTTAAGAAGAAAGCCTCTCAAAAATAATATTATTCTTCGTCATAAAGTATTGCAGGCAACAAGGAATTACCTGGATCAGCAAGGCTTTCTTGAAATAGAAACGCCCTTTCTTATCAAATCTACTCCTGAAGGAGCACGCGATTTTGTGGTACCTTCCAGGATGCATCCCAATGAATTTTATGCCTTGCCACAATCTCCACAATTATTTAAACAAATTTTAATGATTGGAGGATATGATCGTTATTTCCAAGTAGTAAAATGTTTTCGTGATGAGGATTTACGTGCGGATAGGCAGCCGGAATTTACTCAAATTGATTGTGAGATGAGCTTTAATCATCAAGAAGACGTCATTGAAGTATTTACGGGAATGGCCAGGCATTTATTTAGAGAAGTCCTGCAAGTTGAGCTGGGTGATATTCCCTTAATGACTTATGATCATGCTATGCGCAAGTATGGTTCGGATAAGCCGGATTTACGTTTCGGAATGGAAATTCAATACCTTAATGAATTAGTAAAAGGCACTGAATTCCCACCTTTCCGTGATGCATTGGCCCAAGAAGGCACCGTTGCAGCTTTGCTTGCAAAAGGTTGTTCCGCTTATACGAGGAAACAATTAGATCAATTAACTGATTTTGTAAAAGAACCCCATCGCGGATTATCCGGCTTAATATGGGTAAAATGGAATGAAGACCAAAGCATCACCTCCTCAGTAGGTAAATTTTTCGATGAATCAAGTATTAAATCTTGGTTGGCAAACACCGGTGCCACTATGGGAGATTTACTACTCATCGGAGCAGGACCTATTAATAAAATACAAAAATCCTTAGGTGATTTAAGATTGGAATTAGGAACACAATTAGGCCTGCGTCAAAAAAATAATTATGCAGCGCTATGGGTGATTGATTTTCCTATGTTTGAATGGAATGAAGAAGGTAAATTTTGGAGTTTTATGCACCATCCTTTCACTTCACCGCGCGCGGAGGATTTAGATAAAATGGAAACGCATCAGGGGGAAGTAAAAGCCTATGCTTATGATTTTGTAATTAATGGTTCAGAAATTGGTGGAGGCTCTATTCGTATTCATGATAAAGAAATTCAAGCCAAAGTTTTCCATGCATTAGGGATGACAGCGGATGAAGCTAAAGATAAATTTGGCTTCTTATTGGAAGCTTTACAATATGGTGCACCACCACATGGAGGAATAGCTTTTGGTTGCGATAGACTTTGTGCTATTCTTGCAGGCGTAGAATCCATCCGTGATGTAATGGCCTTCCCTAAAAACAATGCCGGCAGGGATTTAATGTTAGATGCACCTGCCGTGCTCTCTGATGGACAGAAAAAAGAATTAGGACTAAAATAAACCTAATTATAGTTTAAATATTGAAATAATATCATCTCCTATGGTAATGGAAGCATTGGGAAAATTGGTACGGATAAATTGCAGCAAAGCATTAATATCAGGGTACTCATCCTTGCCATTAAACAAACGAGCGTCATCAATTAAAATTATATCTGCTTGAGTTCTTTTTGCTATATATTTTAACTCTTGCATAATGGGCGTAATAGTATTGCCTTTTGCAGTTATTCCCCCTGAATAATGCCCATCCAGCCAATATAAAACAGGTGTTTTTACCAATAAACAAAGATCTTCAAGCATCAGCGCACTATCCCCTAAAATTATTTGGATATGTTTGGTATTAATAAATTTTTCTTGCGCATCTTTATATAGTTTTTCGTCAAGCTCAATAGTATAAATTTCAGTAAAAAATTCTTTTACGCCATTAATCATTTCACCCTTATAAGTTCCGGTTTCAATGAAGGCTTTAATATTATATTTCCTCGCACTTTTCAGCACATGGTATTGCTTTATGGCATGCGGCGGAGGAATGGGAGCACCTTGGAGTTTCCAAAAATTATAGGCTTGCCTTAACCTTAATCTTTTATAAGGACGATAAAAAAAATTAAATAAAGTAACAGGCAAAATTTTTCTCAACATGAATTAAAGAAATCAAATTTTAAATGCTGATTATTTTACTATAATTTTTTGGAAAGAACGCTCTTTGAATACGTTGATGACTTCCACAAAATAAATACCATGATTTAAGGAGGAAAGCATTATTTTTTCCTGGTTATTATTACCGCCAAATTTCTGATTTATTAATTGTTTTCCCACATAATCAAATACGCGAACTGAAAGTAAATTATTTGAACTTTTAAGAATAATATAATCCGTGGCAGGATCAGGGTAAATTTCAATTTTCGAAAGAGTATTAGTAGTGTTTTCAATGGCAGTATTACCCAATACCACAAAAGAATCATTGGTACGCATTACCCCACTTAAAGGGCCGTTCATCGATAAAAATTGAAATTCCCCCAAAGTCATTTTTGTGGAGGTAGTATTAAGAGAAATTTTATCCTTAATATGAAATTTTAGGTTTGCTAATTCTCCGGAACCTTCAATCGGAATATGATTGGTACGAGCAAATACAAAGTCCATATGCCCCTCATCAGGGAAATTTCTAAAAAATACCAAGGGTGAATCACAATTAAAGGTTATCCATTGATGGCTGGTATCAATTTGAATACTTGATCCATCAAATATATTTCGATCATAACTAATACTAAAAGCAATGCCGAATACCCCTTTTGCCGTAAGAAATGGCGTACCAAAATATACTGAAGCATATAAAGAATGTCCCGGAACCAAGGTATCAGTAGTTGAATAAATTCTCAATTCAGGATCTCCCTTCTGCGGTGGAGGACATAGCCAAACATCTTCTTTCTTTTTTAAGCCTGTTTTGGCATAATTTCTAATAATTGCATTGGTATCATTAAAATCTATAATTCCGTCTCCATTACAATCTACATGTTTCTTTTCAATTTTTAATCCAATGGTATCATTCCAATTGCAACGTGCTTGCCCTTGCCAAAGCGTAGAAGTATCCATACATGCCCGATGATGGTCATTAAATCCTTCCACGAGGGCTAAAAAATCTGTGTATGATACTTTATGGTCATGATTTGCATCGCCCGGCCATACACATGAGGTATCAATTGAAACTCGAAGGGTATCATATTTAAATGTTGCACTTTGGGTATCTTTTACCATTATTGCAATTAAGCCGTTAGAATTATAGTCCCAAGTCACACTTATTTGACTATTGCCCTGACCTGAATTTAAAATTCCTCCTTGAACTGTCCACGATATATTGGAATAGGCTCCGGGAACTAAGGTATAAGTTGCATTACTATTGGAACAAACCAATAAATCCCCATTAATAAGATTTTGTGCATTTAATTGCAAGCCAAACCCTAATGAGCAAATAATTACGAAAAATTTGAAGCAACTTTGCATGCAATTGAGGCGATAGGATTAATAAATCTACTCAAAATTAAACAATTAATAATTATTTTGTTGATTTTGCAACAATGTTGCATTTATTCAAAAATGATTTATACCTTTGTATATACAGCTTACACAAATGAAAAAGTATATATTATCATTTTTGGTCTTTAATTTTATTCTGCTCAGCGTCGGAATTAAGGCTCAAAATACTTTAACCGGAATTATCCAAGATAAAAATACTGGTGAAGGCCTCTATGGGGCTATTATCCGCATTACCGATCTAAAAAGAAGCTGCATATCTGACACTGCAGGCAATTTTGCATTTAATTCCTTACCAAAAGGCAGATTTATTCTAGACATACAGTTGATTGGGTATAGTTCCAAAACTATGGCCGTGGAGGTAAACGGCCCAAGTTTTTTCAAAATACTTATGGATCCAACCAACCTCGAACTTTCACAAGTTGTAGTAACCGGTGTTTCCCATGCCACGGAATTAAAAAGAAATCCGGTACCTATAACAGTTGTTGATAAGGATTATTTAAACACTAATATAAGCACCAATGCCATGGATGGCATTGCAAAGGTTCCCGGAGTAAATGCTGTAAGTACAGGTCCAAATGTATCTAAGCCTTTCATCAGGGGGCTTGGTTATAATAGAATTTTGACACTTTATGACGGGGTACGTCAAGAAGGGCAACAATGGGGAGATGAACATGGCATTGAAATAGATGAAAATATTATTGATAAGATTGAAATTGTAAAAGGACCTGCCAGTCTTATTTATGGTTCAGATGCACTGGCGGGGGTTATAAATATATTGCCTCCTCCTCCACCCCCGGATGGGAAAATTGAAGGAGCCATTTTGGGAAATTATCAAAGCAATAATGGACTATTTGACGGCTCAGCTACTTTGGCAGGAAATAACAATGGTTATACTTGGAATTTTAGAGCTACCCATAAAGAAGCCACAAACTACCAAAATAAAATTGATGGCAGAGTATTCGGTACTGCCTTTAAGGAAACAGATGCTTCAGCTATGTTCGGAATAAATAAAGCTTGGGGATATTCCCATTTAAGCTTAAATATGTTTGATGATTTGCAAGAAATACCTGATGGGAGCAGAGATTCTGCCTCTAGAAAATTTACTAAGCAAATAACGGAAAAAGATTTGTTCCGTCCAATAGTCAGCAATGCAGAATTAAATTCATATACCATCACACCCTTGCATCAGCATGTTCAATACTATCGTGCCTATTCTAATTCAGTTTTTGAATTAGGCACTGCAGGTAAATTTGCCATCAGTGCAGGATACCAAATCAGCAGAAGGCGAGAGTATAATCATCCTATTTTAATGGATACCGCCGGATTAGATTTATTATTGCAAACCTTTACCTATGATTTTAAATATTTCTTGCCTGATTTTCATGGATGGGAACCTGCTATAGGGATTAATGGAATGTATCAGGTCAACAGAAATCAATTTGATGCCACAGAATTTATCATTCCTGATTTCCAACTTTTTGATATCGGTCCATTTGCATTTGTAAAAAAGGCTTATCGTAAACTTGATATTAGTGCAGGCATCCGATACGATAGCAGAAGTTTTCAAAACTCTTCCTTAAGTACCATTAGTAATTCGATCACCGGATTTGATGAAAGAGCCTCTGCCAATGATACCGGATTAACAAAAAGATTTTCAAGCTACCATAATACTTTTTCCGGAGTATCCGGAAGCATAGGTGCCACTTATAATTTCAGTGATAATTTCTTAATTAAAGCCAATATTGCACGCGGATACAGAGCGCCTAATATTTCAGAAATTGCAGCTAATGGAATACATCCCGGAACTAATATTTATCAAATTGGAAATCCGGACTTTAAACCAGAATTTAGTTTGCAGGAAGATATTGGCATTTTCTTTAATTCAACCCATATTTCTTTAAGTATTGAGGCTTTCAATAATGATATCAGCAATTATATTTACAACCAAAAATTGGTAAATACTAAAGGGCAAGATTCAATTATAGTTCCCGGTAATCAAACCTTCAAGTTTACCTCCTCGCACGCTCAATTATATGGAGGTGAAATAAATTTAGATATACATCCCCATCCTTTAGACTGGCTGCATTTTGAAAATGAATTATCGGTAGTATATGCTCAAAATTTAGGAGGCAATGGAATTAATATTAATAATCAAGATAAATACTTACCATTTATTCCTCCCATACACACCAGTTCAGAATTAAGAGCTAATTTCAAATATAAAAAAGCAAGAATTAGCAATGCATTTGTAAAAATTTCCTTAGAATATTATGCCAAACAAGACAAGGTATTATTAATAAATAATACGGAAACGGTAACTCCATCCTATGCATTAATAAATGCAGGTATAGGAGGAGACATTATTAATAAAAATGGTAAAACAATTTGTAGTATTTTTATTTTAGGAAATAATTTAAGCGATCGTGCTTATCAAAGCCACTTAAGCCGATTAAAATATTTTGAGCCCTACCCTAATAACACCAGTGGACATTACGGTATATACAATATGGGTAGAAATATTAGTTTGAAGT
Organism: uncultured bacterium; assembly: GCA_903829945.1. Classification (GTDB taxonomy): domain Bacteria; phylum Bacteroidota; class Bacteroidia; order CAILMK01; family CAILMK01; genus CAILMK01. Next base: position 18,366 of record CAIKRV010000023.1, read on the forward strand.
TATTAATACCTATAAGTATTAAATCATAAAACTACTGCTCCATCTCTTTAGCACTTTGTTCTACTTTTGTTTTTAAGGACTGCTTATAGGCATCTAATTTTTGAGCAATATGATGATCAAAAGCACCAATGATCTGGGCAGCCAATATTCCAGCATTTTTTGCGCCATCTAAGGCTACTGTCGCTACCGGAACGCCACCCGGCATCTGTAATATAGATAAAACAGAATCCCAACCATCAATAGAATTACTGGATTTTACAGGCACACCTATCACCGGTAAGCTGGTAAGGGATGCAACCATACCCGGTAGATGTGCAGCACCACCTGCACCTGCAATAATTACTTTTAAGCCACGTTCCCTTGCTGACCGTGCATAATCAAACATACGTTCAGGAGTTCTATGTGCTGAAACTACAGTAATTTCATACTCAATTCCAAATTCATTTAGCATATCTGCGGCATCTTGCATAATGCGTAAGTCTGACTGACTTCCCATAATAATACCCACTTGTTTCATATGTAAAATTATTTGATTATATTCCTTATAAACTTTTAACTTGAACCAATGCTTCAATAGTTCTTGCCTTTTCATGAACCTCAGCTAAACTCGAACCTGTTACAGTAATATGTCCCATTTTACGAAATGGTTTGGTGATCTCCTTGCCATATAAATGAACATAAACGCCCGATATTGCCATAGCTTCTTCAATACCTTCATAAAAAACCTCCCCTTCATATCCTTCTGCTCCCAGTAAATTAATCATTGCCGTGGCTTGAATGGTTTGGGTATCCCCCAGTGGCAAACCAAGAATGGCCCTCCATAATTGTGCGTATTGAGAAGTAATATTTCCTTCTATGGTTTGATGACCACTATTATGCGGACGAGGAGCGATTTCATTAACTAAAATTTCACCATTTTCTAATAAAAACATTTCTACCGCTAAAATACCGACCAAGTTCAATTTTGCCGCAACTTCTTTGGCAATTCTTTCCGCCAAATGTGCAACATGTTCTGATATTTCTGCAGGAGAAACCAAATAGCTTAAAACATTTTTTTCTTGATGAAGCACCATATCTACTGCCGGAAAGCAAATTGTTTCTCCATTTTTGCCTCTAGCTACTATTACTGATATTTCCTTTTCATAAGGCACCCTCTTTTCAAGAACACATTTTCCATCCAAAGCTTTGGATAGATCTGCTTCGGAATGAATGCCCTGAACACCTCTGCCATCATAACCTGAAGTACGAAGCTTTTGAAAAGCAGGTAAAAAACTTAGATGGTCTTTAATTTCATCTTTACTCTCAAGCAAAATAAAATCTGAAGTAGGAATATTATGTTCTTTATAAAATTGCTTTTGAAGGCCTTTATCTTGGACAATGCGAATAATCTCTGCCGAAGGGCTTACTTCCTTGCCCATGGATTCCAGCGTTTGTAAGGCATCAACATTTACATGTTCAATTTCAATGGTAATAGTATCTAATTGGCGACCAAAATTGAGTACCGTATTATAATCCTTAAATGAACCATGCACAAAATGGAGGCAAAAAGATTTACATGGAGCATTTTTATCCGGATCGAGGACAGAAATATCAATATTTAGGTCAATACCGGCTTGTAGCAGCATTCTTCCTAATTGACCGCCGCCAAGAATACCGATTTTTTTGTTATTATAAAAGTGTTTTTGCACCTTACAAAGGTACTAATTGATTTTGTATTGTGCACGGCTAAAAGTTTAATCAAAAAAGCCCTGATATAAAACTAATATCAGGGCTTTAAATTTTGAACTATTTATTATTTTAAAACCGGTTTGAAGGCAATTTTTAAGGAACTGGATTGGGTTAAAGGATTAACTCCGCCACCACCCCCTTCTCCACCTCTTCGACCTCCACCTCCACCTCTACCCATTCCTCCTCCTCTACCCATGCCGCCACCCATGCCGCCACCCATACCTCCGCCCATGCCGCCTCTACCCATACCTCCACCGCCGCCGCCTGTGGGCTCACCTCCGGACGGGTCAGGATTATTCCTAATTCTTTTCCCTTCACCATCTGTTAATCCGCTAATATTAAAAGTGAGTTTCCAATCCTTTTTGCAATCAGAATAACTTAATGATTGCTTATAAAAGGTTTTGAAAGGTATCACCGCTTCATATATTAAAACATTATTGGAATCTAATTTAACTGCTACATTGATCCCAAAATCATTTTGAGGCATTAAGGTATTTCCTATTTTTTCATCAAATCCGGTAAGTTGCAATTCTCCTAAATAACCTAATTCCTTTTTATGATATTTGGTTCGGGCTTCATCACTCTTTTCACTTTCTTGTTCCTTATCCTTATTTAAATCCTTAGGTGGATTTGGATACAAGATACTTATTTTCTTTTCAGCTTTTTTATCGCTGACCTCGATACCTAAGAGCAATCCTTTTCTTAATATTTTCCTCTTTGTAGCTTGATCCGAAACCCTAATGCAGACGTAAAAATTCTCTTTATCGTTTGCAAAGGCATAGTTTAACTGCGTTTCTGAATCAAAATAATTTAATGGAAGCTCCCATTCATTTAAATTTCCATCTGCCAGCACAGGAATACTACGAAATTCACTGACATGATTCACAGTGGTACATCCCAGAAAAAAAATGAAACTAAGAAAGACTATTTTTACTTTTGATTTTAGCATTGTATTTTGATTCTTTGGGGTTCAAATAGTTTAATAATTATTGAATCACCAATTTTTTAGGAATTGAAATATATTTTGAATCCTTCAAGGTAACGAAATAAATTCCTTGAGGAAGATTTGTACTAATAAATTCATGATACTGACCCGGAATTTGTTTACCTAAATTTTTAGTTTCAAGAATCCTACCTTGCAAATCACTAATTTCAACTATTAAATTTTGATAATATTGCAGGACAAAATCAAGTTCAAATATACCGGAACTTGGGTTAGGCCATAGTTTTATATTATTAATTGAAGGAATGGGGTCTTCAACACCCGCTGCTCTACCTAAAGCACGTGCAGCATTTATTCTACCATATCCATAATATGGATCCCAGCCTTTGGTATCTTCCAGTGGATTTCCAACTTGATCATCTGCTGTTGATTGAATTAACGATTTAATTGCAGCGGCAGTATAGGTAGGATGCTCTGCTATGAGAAGGGAGGCCAAACCACTTACAAATGGCGCGGCTTGCGATGTTCCACTCCAAAAAATATCATAATCCTTATTTGATAGATAAGAATATCCATATATGTAATTTCCAGGTGCAACTACTGAAATGTAGGCGCCGTAATTACTACCGCTTTTTCCTCCCCATGAAAAAGGATTACATCTTGTATCATCAGGATTAGTAGCACCTACAGCTATTACAGTAAGGTATGCTGCAGGATATACCAATTGATCGGTATCATCATTACCCATACTAGCTACCATTACAACATTTTCGGTATCTGCATACATAATGGCTTCTTTCAACGCTTGCGATGTATCAATGCCGCCAAATGACATATTAATCACTCGTGCGTCATGATATATTGAATAATAAATGGCGGCTATCCAATTAGAATAATACCCCAAACCATTTTGGTCCAAAACTTTATTCGCTATTATCTTACAATTCCAATCCACCCCGGCATATCCAATATTATTGTTGCCATTGGCAGCAATGATGGTTGTTACATTTGTACCATGTCCATTATCATCAGAAGGATCATTATCATTATTTACAAAATCCCAACCATTAAGGTTATCTATATATCCATCTCCATCATCATCTTTTCCATTTCCTGGAATTTCGCCTGAATTGATCCACCATCTTCCATTAAAATCAGGTTGAGTTAAGGTACTTCCTCCGTCACAAATGGCAACAATAACTTTATTACTACCTTGCTGAATTTGCCAGGCATCTTCCATATGTATATCTGCTCCAATTTTTGGATTACCCACCAAAAAACTGCCATCATTATAAAGCCCCCACTGCCGTGAAAACAAAGAATCATTAGGACTAATGGATTGGGCACCGAAAGCTTTACCTATATGATCAGATTCAATATACTTAAAAAGCCCAAGCAAATTATATTGTTCAATAATATCTTTAACCTTTTCCTTCGTATCAAATTGAAGGACAAATAAATTTTTATTCCTATTTAATGGCTTAATTAAATTGCATTGAAATTGCTTATTTAACTTATCAAGTTCCTTAATACCAAATGTTTGGTAACCTGATTCCATTGAAAATTGACTGGTATTAATTGGCTTTTTGAAACAAAGAATCAAACGAATGGCATTAATATTAGTGCCGGCGTTGGTAGCAAAGCTTACTGCAAATAGCAAAAAAAGGACGCTTACGAGTTTCTTTTTCATTAAATTAATTGTTTACCTATCAACAATCAAAAATAGTGCAAAATCAAATTATACGCTTGGGGCAGCTGAAAGATTTTCCTTTTTATTATAATAAATATCAAGGACTAATAATATTGCCATGCATGCATAAAATGGCACAGCAGCTTTATCGGTATCCAGATAATTATTAATTAAGCCATGAACATAATAAGTAATCAACCCCAAAATAGTAGCACCAGCGGTATATCTTACAAATGGACTTATTCCATGAAATGATAATCTGACCCCAATAATTAAACTTACTATTACAATTGCTATGAATGATAATGAACCTAATACTCCTTCTTCAGCCAGCGGACCAATATATTCGCTATGCGCATTACCCAAGTTGCCTGTATTGGTACTTATTACGGTCATTTCATTGGAACGTTGGAAGGATGCATACTTAAACATATAGGTTCCAGGCCCCCAACCCAAAATAGGATGTTCCTTGAACATTCTATAGGCTGATTTCCAACGATTTATTCGCTCAGTATTACTCACATCGGTTGATATATTGGAAATTGATTCCACATGTTGTTTCAGATTGCTTGCTGAAACTTTTTTATTAGATTCTAATTTTCTATAAATATCATCTCGATTTACGTAGGCTACGGCGCCCAGACATAAAAAGAAAATAGTTAAGGTTGTCCATTTTAAGCGCAATATCATAATAAATAAAACGCCTAAACTTACTGCCATTCCTATCCAAGCAGCTCTGGTAAAACTCATGGTTATACCTACAAGCATAATAATTAATACCAATACCAACATAAACCTTCCCAAAGGACTGATTCTGTAAACGGCAGGTTTAAATATAAAAATTCCTATAAACGGAACAAATAAACAAATGGCAGCAG
>CAIKRV010000024.1 GCA_903829945.1 uncultured bacterium
AAAAATTTCTAATTTACTTCTCCCATTCTTTGCATATATAAGACAAATATTTTTAGGGAAAATTCCGGAATGATTTTGTTGAAAATACTCATTAATCATTAATGCCTTAACGGTATCAATTTTGTGATATTTATTAATTTCGTCAAAAGAATTTCCAACAATTAAAACTCTTGTTTTACCTTTCAATTGAATTGAAAATGTATCTTTATATACTTGGTTAGATGCAAAACATAATGAGATGCCAAGAAATAAATCTAAAAAAAGTACTAAAAATATTTTATTCATTTTTAAAATATATTAAAGGTTTTCCGCTTGTTTTAATTCCTTCCACGAACGATAAATTTTAAACGGTAAATTATATGGAAAATCGCATCGCATGGAATCTAATACTTTGCCGTCTCCACTAATTAATGAATACTCCTCATTTATTCGCTTAAAGCTGGTATCATAGTAATAAATTCGTTTTTCATCAATAGCATCATTATTTACGCAAACACTATGGTAAAAATGATTTCCTTTTTGGAACGACTTTGTTTTACCTTCTTCATCAAAATAGTAACGATAAGTTATGGCATAATCTCCCCATTCACCGTCTTGCTCAACCATGGCAAAAATAATTTTTCCTGCTTTATTGGCTAAAACACTATAACTTTTTATCATGTTTTCAGGCCAACGTTTACTCATAACTCTAAATGGTTTGGCTGAAGTCTTAGTCATGGCAAAATATCTGAAACTATCAATATGGGCATAAGTATAGGCATCTATCTGCTTCTTATATTCTTGGGGGCTTATCACTTTTTGAGGTTCGCCAAAGGCCAATGAGAGCAATATTGCTGGTGCAAATATTAGGGTTAACTTTTGAATTGAACATAAATTCATGATACTCTTCTAGCTTTTAACTTCCAATTGAGAGTGCAATTTCGTTACTTTGCGGGATAAAAGTAGTCCAACACCAAAATTTTGATACCGGAAGAAGAAAAGAACGAAGCTTCTAAGAGCCAACCAAAGAAGCGATTAAGGATACTACGCTGGATGCTATATTTCCTTGGATTTATCTTTTTGTATTTTATTTCGGTTGATTTAAATATCCTTTGGTTATTCGGTAAGTCCCCCTCTATCAGCGAACTGAAACATCCAAAATTAGCACAAGCCTCTGAACTTTACACTTCTGATGGTGTAATGATTGGAAGATATTTTAATGAAAATAGAACGCCGGCTGACTACAAACATATTTCACCGGTTCTTATTAAAGCCCTTATTGCCACTGAAGATGCCCGATTCTATGAACATCATGGTATTGATTTCAAGGCATTTTTTTCTGCCATTTGGGCTACCATCCATGGGGGCAATAGAGGCGGGAGTACTCTTACTCAGCAACTTGCTAAAAATCTCTTCAAGACCAGAAATGATGTCTCAAAAGGTTTACTAGGTTATATCCCTGTTTTAAATACCTTGATAGGTAAAAGTAAGGAATGGACTACCGCTGTTAAATTAGAAATTAATTTTAGTAAGGAAGAAATCCTCACTATGTACCTCAATACAGTAGATTTTGGAAGTAATTCATTTGGAATTAAAACTGCATCCAAAACTTTTTTTAATACAGCTCCTGATAGCTTAAGCATCAGCCAATGCGCTATGCTGGTAGGTTTATTAAAAGCCCCTTCAGCTTACAGTCCTATTTCCAATCCTAAAAACTGTTTATATAGACGCACCACAGTATTGCAGCAAATGCTAAAATATAAGGTGATTACAGCAACTGAATATGAAAATTGCTACAAAGATCCACTCCCTCGCTCCATATTTATTGAACAAGCATATGACGGACCGGGAACCTACCTGCGTGGTGTTGTAAATAATACTTTAAAGGTATGGTGCAAAAAAAATGGTTATGACCTTTATTCTGATGGTTTAAAAATATATACTACCATTGATAGCCGTATCCAACAATGTGCGGAGGATGCTTTAACAGAGCATATGGCTAGCCTGCAAAAAAGATTTGACCAGCATTGGGAAGGCCAAAACCCATGGGTGGATGAAAGGAACAAAGAACTACCTCATTTTATAGATTCATTAGTGGTTCGTACAGATTATTACAAAGCCATGAAGAAAAAATATGGCAAAAAATCTGTCCAACTTGCAAAAGCTTTAAATCAAAAAAGAAGGATGAAAATATTTACTTGGAAAGGCGAAAAAGATACCAGCTTCAGTATTATTGATTCCATCCGATATTACAAAAGATTTTTACATGCAGGATTCATGGCCATGGATCCGCATAATGGCGCTGTGAAGGCATGGGTAGGTGGAATTAATTATAAGTATTTTAAATACGATCATGTAAAACAATCCAAAAGGCAACCCGGCTCTACTTTCAAACCATTTGTGTATGCAGCTGCCTTTGATGAAGGTGGATATGGGCCTTGTGATAGAATGGTCAATAAGCCGGTTACTATTAATTATATTGAAAACGGTGAACAGAAAAGTTGGAGCCCTCATAATGCAGATTTCATTTTTGATGGCGATAGTATGACCTTACGACACGCCTTAGCTATGAGTGTAAACTCCATTGCGGCACAAATGACCGAGAAAATAGGTTGGGCTACCGTAGCTAAATATGCGCATAAGTGCGGGATTCAAAGTCCACTGGCAGAAGTTCCTTCTATATGTTTAGGTTCAAGTGATGTAAGTTTATACGAATTGGTAGGCGCTTATGCCACCTTTGTAAATGACGGCGTATGGATAGAACCCAAATTTATCACTCAGGTTAAAGATCGATCAGGAAAATTAATTTATAGTTTTACCTCACAAACCAGACGTGCCGTTACTCAAGAAACAGCTTTCCTGATTCTGGATATGCTTAAAGGCGGATTAGATGAAGGTGGCACTTCCAGTAATTTGTGGGTTTATGATTTATTTAAAGGAGGAAAAGAACCCAATGAACTTGGAGGAAAAACAGGCACTTCCAGCAATCATAGTGATGGTTGGTTTGTTGGGGTGAGTAAGGATTTAGTTGGTGGCTCTTGGGTAGGCGGGGAGGATCGCTGTATTCATTTCCGTTCAACCGAGCAGGGAGAAGGCGCCAAAACAGCCTTACCTATTTTCGGCTTATTTATGGAACGTGTTTATAAAAATGAAGCTATTGGAATTACTAAAGGAAGATTTCCAAAGCCTAGTGTAAAAATAAGCAAACCCTATAATTGCCACACTAGAATTAAGAAAACGAAAAAAGATGATGTTGATAGTGCTGATGCCGGGAATTAGCTTATATATGTCTAATTCAAAATCAATTATTTTAAATTTAAAAATTGCATAAAGGTATCCCCACGCAAGCCTAAGCGCAGGGTTTCTAATGGAATAACTTCGTTTAAAGCAATATTTCCTAAATTTACATTGGCCCCCAGTAATTTGATAAACCACACTTGTTGATGTTTATTCGGAGCTTCCCAAAGAATTTTATCAGCAGGTATTTGTGTAAGAATTTCATCTACCAATCCACTTCGTACCTCGCCTGTGCCTCGAAAAATACCCACATTTCCACTTTCACGTGCTTCGGCAACGACCTTCCATGAACCGGCCTCCAACTCTCCTTTCATTAATTCAATCCACTTATATGGGGCAAAAATTACTTCCGCATCCTTAGAGCCTACCTCTGAAAGCACCGTATATTCATTCGCTAATGTATGAATGTAATTACATTTTTCATCATGTGGCATGGTAAGTGAGCCATCCGAAACCTCTACATATCGTAAACCAAAATGCGCTAACATTTTGCGATATTCATCAAATTGCTTACGAACAACAAAAGCTTCAAATAAAGTCCCGCCTAGATAAACAGCAATACCGGCGTCATGGTATATTTTAATTTTTTCCTTCAAATTTGGAGTTACAAACGCAGTACCAAAACCAAGCTTAATCAAATCA
>CAIKRV010000025.1 GCA_903829945.1 uncultured bacterium
ATGGACCGGGGATTGAAGAGCAGTACAGAACCAAAGTATTTGACATTTTCCAAACCTTACATTCCAAAGATAAAATGGAAAGTACCGGGGTAGGATTGGCCTTTGTTAAAAAAATAATTGAAGAATGTGAAGGCGAAATTTATATCACCTCCAGTGAATATGGTGGTGCTTCATTTGTATTTAGTATTCCAAAGGAACCGGTTAATTTAACCGGAGCAAGCACTTTTAATTTGAAAACTGCTTAGTTACAACCAATTAGGCAGGCAAAACCACATAGCACCTCCTGAAAATTAAAAATGTCGATTCCTGATAATATTACTTGAATCATATTCAAATAATTAATTTTCAGACTATTACAAATTATATACCCAAGCTTTTGCTTCAAATAATCAAAAAAATCTTTGGGATGATTTAAAAATTATTCGTACATTTGCACCCTAAATTGAAAAAATAAAATGAGAAAAGATATTCATCCTGGCAGTTACAGATTGGTTGTTTTCAGGGATATGACTAATGGAGACGAGTTTTTAACCCGTTCCTGCGTAGATAGCAAAGAAACAACTCAATTTAAGGATGGCAATGAATATCCACTATATAAGTTGGATATCAGTAGTTCTTCACATCCTTTCTTTACCGGTAAAAAAGTATTCGTGGATACTGCAGGCCGTGTGGAGAAATTTATGAAGAAATACCAAAAGAAATAATTCATTTAACTTCTATTACAAAGCCCCGAAATCGGGGCTTTGTTTTTATAACCTATGGCAGTAAGTAATATTATTCTTTGGGATGGCCCAAGCAGGGAAAATCTTCTTCCCTTTACCTACACCAGGCCTGTAGCTGATATTCGTGTAGGAATACTCACGATCCGCGAAAAGTATGAGTATTATTTTAAAACCAAAACATCCTTTTTAACTCAAGATTATTTAGCTCAAAAATTCCCGACGAATATAGAGGCTGATAATTTATTGTTCAATGCGGCCGTTATTCCTAATGCTGAACTTTTGCAAGCCCTATTATCCTTGCAAAATGCCCAAACTTTATGGCAAGGTGATGATTTCATAGCAGGAAGATTTGATGAAATTCAAATAGCTAATTATTCTGAATACCTCAATATTAATAAAATATCTTATTCCGGGACACTAAGTAAACTGGATGCCATTTGGAAAATATTTTTATTAAATGACCAAGAAATTAAATCCGATTTTAAATTAATTACCCAAGGCAGAACCTCACAAAAAATTCATGAAAGCAATTTTGTACTTGGGTCGGAATTGATTTTTATTGAGGAGGGTGCCCATGTATATCATGCCAGTTTAAATGCAAGTACGGGCCCTATTTATATCGGGAAAGATGCAGAAGTAATGGAAGGTGCATTAATCCGTGGTCCATTTGCACTCGGAGAACACAGCACCTTAAAATTAGGCGCAAAAATATATGGTGCCACAACCATTGGCCCGCATTGTAAAGTAGGTGGTGAAGTTAGCAATTCCGTGTTTTTCGGTTTGAGCAATAAAGCCCATGATGGATTTATCGGAAATGCAGTTATCGGTGAGTGGTGTAATATAGGTGCCGACTCCAATAATTCAAACTTAAAAAACAATTACGAAGAGGTTAAAGTTTGGAGCTTTGCTGAAAAAACTTTTGTAAAAACCGGTTTACAATTCTGCGGATTATTCCTCGGAGATCATTCTAAATGCGGTATTAATACTATGTTTAATACCGGTACGGTAGTGGGCGTAAGTTCCAATATATTTGGTGGAGGTTTCCCTCGTACCTTTATTCCATCTTTCAGTTGGGGCGGTGCCTCCGGCTTAACTGATTACAAAATCGACAAGGCATTTGAAACTGCTGCCAAAGTAATGGAGCGAAGAGGATTAGTTTTGGATGCACAAGAAAAATCAATATTAACGCATATTTATACCCATTACAAATAAAAAAATGGGGATGTAACCCTGCCCCTATCAGTTTTCAAAAAATATATTAAATTTTATAAAATGAGAAAGAAAATTGTTGCAGGTAACTGGAAAATGTACACTACCGTAGAGGAAGGAATTTCACTTGTTAATAACCTTATTGCCGGATTAAGTAAAGAAGAAAATTTAAACAAAACTGTCATTGTTATTCCGCCGGCTTTGCATCTCACTTCAATTATTCAAACAGCTAAAAATAGTGCCGGCAAAATTCATGTTGGTGCACAAAATTGCTATTTTGAAAAAGAAGGTGCATATACCGGTGAAATATCTCCGCGTATGCTTAGCCATGCCGGAGTAGAATATGTAATTTTAGGACACTCCGAAAGAAGACAATATTTCAATGAAAGCAATCAATTACTTGCCAAGAAAACAATAGCTGTATTAGAAGAAAAGATGACCCCAATATATTGTTGCGGAGAAACTTTAGAACAGCGTGAAAGCGGCAAATATAAAGACGTTATTAAGGCTCAAATTGAAGAAGGTTTATTTGATTTATCGGCAGCCCAAATTTCAAATATTATAGTGGCCTACGAACCGGTATGGGCCATCGGCACCGGTAAAACAGCCTCTCCGGAACAGGCGCAAGAAATTCATGCGTTTATACGATCACTATTTGCTTTAAAATATGGTGCTGCCATTGCAGAACAATTGCCTATTCTTTATGGCGGAAGCGTAAAACCTGGTAATGCTGCCGAATTATTTTCCCAAGCGGATATTGACGGTGGATTAGTAGGTGGTGCCGCCCTTAAAGCAGATGATTTCCTCGGCATTATTAATGCTTAAAATTTTATAATTTGTAAAAAGAGTTGTTAGTATTACTATTAACAACTCTTTTTTTTATACCTATCAAAATATGCATATTCAATTAAGTATCCAATCCGGTTTTCCTGAAGCTTTTGAAATTCTAATTGCAGAATTATCAGAACTTAATTTTGAAGGATTTGTAGAGGAAGAGGAGCAATTACAGGCTTTTATTCCCCAAAACATTTTCGATAAAGATGAGGTTGAAACAATTTTATCTGCCTATAAGGAAGCATATGCTTTGCAATGGCATTTTCATGAAGTGGCCAATGAAAATTGGAACCAGATTTGGGAATCTAATTTTGAACCGGTTCAGATTTCAAACCAACTATTAATACGGGCCCTATTTCACCCCAAGCAAGCAGATATTGAACGAGAAATTGTTATACAGCCAAAAATGTCCTTTGGCACCGGGCACCATGCCACCACTTATTTAGTTTGTGAATTTCTTTTAGACATGGATTTACAAAATAAAAAAGTATTTGATTTTGGAACCGGTACCGGTATTCTTGCCATTTTAGCCCGAATGCAGGGTGCCGATAAAATATGGGCCGTAGATAATGACCCGATGTGTATTGAAAACGCCCAAGAGAATTTTGTCTTAAATAATTGTCCTTCAATATTATTAGCGTTAGGAGATCTCTCCGCCTTTGCTGAAGAAAATTATGATTTGATTATCGGGAATATTACCAGAAACGTAATTCTGCATTATTTTGAAGATATTTCAAAAAAATTGAAGAAAAACGCTCAATTTCTGGCCAGTGGATTTTATGAAAGCGATCTGGAATTGCTGAAATCTGCGTCTGATTCCTTAGGTTTGCAATTAGAATCATTCAAACTGAAGGATGCTTGGTGTGCAGCTTCCTTCCGCAAATTATAGCTATGTTCAAAAAGATATTTTTTATTTTGGCGCTAATGAGTACAATGGCTCCCACTATTGCACTTAAAGCTCAATCTCAAACAGTAAAGGAATTTCCTACCGAATCCAAGGCATTTATTGCAGAACTGACAAAATTCTTTAGTGATGCACAACAGGAGAGTTCTCAACAAAGCCTGAAAGCATTTACGGATTTATTTAATCAAGGACAATTTACAGCCGATGAACAAAATCGCATTATTGCAACGGCCAATATCATGCTCAAGCAAAAAATGCGTGCCTTGGGCGATTTTGATGCCTACCTCAATATGCTCAGTGCCTATAAAAATGCAAAATTGCCTGATGAAAAATTAAACAGTGTTTGCCAAACCATCGAAGACCTTTTGGTTAAAAACAAAAAAGACTATCGTGATTTTGCAGCCACTATGATCTTATTGTTTTCAAAAAATGAATTGTTTGATAATACAGTGAAAAGATGGACCGTAAGCGGTACAGATTATTTTGTAAAATTTGCCAAAGAACCTATCATTACATTTGCCAGAACAGATTTACAATTATTCACCCCGGGAGATACCTCCTCCATTTTTAATACTTCAGGAGATTTTTATGTAACCTCCAATAAATGGAAAGGACGTAGCGGGGAAGTGTATTGGACCCGTGTCGGGTTTACCAAAGATGCTGTAAGTGCCAAACTAAAAAAATATCAAATTGATATTCGTAACTCCGATTATACTGCGGATTCTGTTAGTTTTTCTTATCCAAAAGTTTTTACGAAGCCTATATTAGGGCGTTTTGCAGAAAAAGCAACCTCCAGTCACCAAGGAGAACGCGCTTCCTACCCTCGATTTACTTCTTATCAGAATGTATTCCGTCTTAAAAATGTATTTAATAATATTGATTACAAAGGCGGTTTCACTTTGGAAGGCGACCAAATAAAAGGCACAGGTACCGATACCAATAGAGCTGAAATTACAATTACCTACAATAATAAAATTACCGTTCGCGCTCTTTCAAGATCATTTTTAATTACTCCTGATAAAATTTCCGCTGCTAAAGCATCAGTATCTATTTACTTAGATAAAGACTCTATTTATCATGCGCAATGTGTATTTAATTTTCAAAACAAATTACGCAAACTTACGGTCAGCAGAAAAGAAGAAGGTCTATATGCTGCACCATTTTCCAATAGCTACCACCAGGTAGAATTTACGGCGGATAATATTTTTTGGAATATTGATGACCCGATAATGGATGTAAAATCAATTAGTGCCAGCGCAAAAGAAGCCATTTTCGAATCGTCTTACTTTTTTAATCCTGATAAAATGCTCCAAATGCAAGGCATTCTCGATTATCAGCCTGTTACTAAATTGCGGAATTTTTACGACAAACACCAAGCCCGAACGGCCTTCCTGGACGAGGTGGCCAGCAGCTTTGGGAATGATCCTAAATACATTGAAAATTTATTATTTCTATTGGGTCGCGAAGGCTTTATATTTTATGATGCTGAAGGTTCTCAAGTTATTGAAAAAGATAAATTGATCCATTATGACAATGCGTATAACAAAAATGAAGATTACGATGCCATTAAGTTTAAATCATTATTAATCGGAAAACCAAATGCAAAATTGGATTTAAAAACCTTAGATTTTAATGTGGACGGCGTCGATATTGTAAACATCAGTGATTCTCAACAAACCTATTTTATTCCTGCAGGAAAATCATTAGTCCTCAAAAAGAATCGAGATATGGTCTTTAACGGCCAGGTGCACTCCGGACGTTTTGATTTTTATGGTAAAAATTTTTATTTTAATTATGATTCTTTCAAGGTAACATTAACCAATGTGGACTCCGTAAAATTTAAATTTCCGCAATATGATAGCAATGGAAAATTTATAAAGCTTAGAGAGATTGAAAACTCCATTCAAAATGTAAGCGGATATATTTATATCGATAGTCCTATGAATAAATCGGGGCGGACAAATTTTCCACAGTTTCCTCGATTTGTATGTACTAAAGTTTCTTACGTTTATTATAATAGGCCATCCATTTTTAGAGGCATTTATAAAAAGGATAAGTTTTACTTCAAAGTAGATCCGTTCACTGTAGAAAACTTAGATAAATTTACGGCCAAAGGATTAAAATTCCCGGGTACTTTAATATCGGCAGATATTATTCCCGACTGGAAAAACAACCTCTATATTCAACCGGATTTTTCGCTGGGATTTGTAGACAATACCCCCGAAAAAGGTTTCCCTTTATATAAGAAAAAAGGAACGGTGACGGGAACTTTTGACTTAAGCAATAAAGGATTTAAAGGAAATGCAGTAATTGATTATTTGGTATCCCATACCACGTCTAAAGACATTATGTATTTCCCGGATTCCATGAATAGTAAATCTGATAAATTCGAAATGCCTGAAGGAGCCGACCCTAAATTCCCACCGGTATTTGGAACCAATGTATATAATCACTTCAGGCCTTATCAGGATAGTATGTATATTTATAAAAGAACTGATCCAATTCAAGTTTATAAAGGCAAAATTAATTTTGAAGGATTCTTCATCCTTACCCCTACTGAGTTAATTGGTAATGGTATAATGAAATATCAAAACATTACCCTTAAATCTCAAAAATTCTCCTTCTTCTCAGATAAGGTAAAAACTCTTAGTGCCAATCTTGAGCTATCTACTGATGCCTCGGAAGTATCGGCCTTATCGGCCAAAGACGTCACCGCAAACCTCGACTTGACTAAGGATTTTGCAGATTTTAAAACCAATAATGATACGGATAAAGTACAATTACCTTCCAACGTATTTGCTACTACTTTAAATAATTTTACCTATGATATTAAATCAAAAGAGGTAGTATTTACTCGAACGGCGCAACAAACGGTAGAAGATGCATTCTTTATCTCAAATAATAAAGATCAAGAGCAATTATCTTTTACCTCCTCCAAGGCTAATTACAACTTAAATGATTTAAATTTAAAGGCACATGATATACCATTCCTTTTAATTGCCGACTCAAAAATCACGACCCCGAATAATGAATTAACGGTTGAAAAAAATGGAGTCATCGGAAGTATAAAAGGCGCGATCATTATTACCAGTGATAAAAACCAATATCACAAAATTTATGATGCCACCGTTAATATTTTTAGTAAAAGTAAATTTACCGGTTTAGGCTATGCAGATTTTACGGATATTAATAAAAAAGTGACCAAATTTTATTATAATGATATCCACACTACCCCGCAAAAAACCACAGTTGCTAAAGGAAAGATTGCCGATACTTCTAATTTCAGCATCTTCCCTAAAATCCTCTATCAGGGGGATGTGACTTTATACAGTACCGAATTGAATTTATGGTTTAGCGGTTACGTTAAACCGGATCATAAATTCCCGGGTTTACGTACGGAATGGATTGCTATTTCTGATACCCTTGATCCTGCAGATGTAGTTTTTGATTTAAAAAATCCTAAAGGCATTGACGGAAGCAATTTGTATTGCGGAACCTTTATTAACGGAGATTCCACAGGGAAAATGTACACCGTATTTTATGGAAAGAAACAAAGTCCGGAAGATGTGCAGGTATTCGCTACCTCAGGTTTATTTTTCTATGAACCTAAGAAAAATATATTTGTAGTTGGAGAAAAATACAAACTCAATCCTCCGGCTAATGAAGATCCACTATTTGTTGGCGGGAATACCATGAAAATGGATTGCGATAAGGAAACATTATACACCGAAGGTATTTATAACTTCAATGCAAAATTTGGTGTGTTGGATTATTCTGTGGCCGGAAGTTATACTCTTGATTTACCTACTTGGAAACATTACTTTGATGTATCCATGATTGTAAATTTCCCATTCAATGACGATGCAATGAAATTTGTAACTAATTTACTGTTACAAAATAGCTATGCTTTACCACCGATTAAAATTGCCGGCAAACCGACTTATAATGCCTACGCATTAATGATGAAAGATAAAAAAGACAGGAACAAAGTAATTAATGAATTGACAGGATTTGGATACATTGCTTCTGCGGATGCCATCAATAAAACATTCTCATTTTCTAAGGTAAAAATGGTTTATCATGATTCATCCAGAGCCTTTATTTCAGAGGGGGAATTAGGCTTGGCAACCTTAACCAAAACAGGTATTAATAAATCTTCTCCGGGGACAATTATGATTGCGGGATATGGTGGAAAATTTGATGATGTATTCGGTATATTTATTGAACCTAATGCCAATGATTATATTTACTTCAAATTTTTAGGAAACACTTTAAATTATTTGGCCTCTGATTTGTACTGTGTAGATAAAATAAAAGAAACTGCGCCTAAAACCGAGAAAATGAAAAAGGACTATAAACTCAAACAAGCCATGGTAGAGGATGTAGCAAAAATGAAATTGAAAAAATTGGAATAATGGTTTTGACCTTACTATTTTTGGCAAGTTATCTGCTGGGCAGTATTCCTTTTTCAGTAGTGATCGGAAAATTGTTTTTTGGGGTGGATGTTCGTCAACAAGGCAGCGGGAATCCAGGAGCTACCAATACCATGCGTGTACTTGGAAAAAAAGCCGGTTTCGCGGTATTGTTGTTAGATATGGGCAAAGGTGCCTTGGCGGTATTATTGGCTTATTTAATCTCAATGAAATTTGATATAACTACGAATAGTCTTTCATTGAGCGATTGTAAAACTATTTGCGGTGGCTTGGCTATTCTTGGTCATGTTTATTCACCATTTTTAAAATTTAAAGGTGGTAAAGGCGTAGCCACTGCTATGGGTACGGTATTGGCCTTGCAGCCTTTGATCGGATTAATAATGATTCTTACATTTACTTTGATTTTAATTTTATTTAAATACGTTTCCCTAGGTTCAATTATTGCCGCCGGATTATACCCGCTCCTATGTTATTTATTATTACCTGCTCCCGGCCTTATTTTATATCTGTTTTCAATATCACTTGCCCTGTTAATTATTATAAAGCATAGAGAAAATATAAAAAGATTATTAGCAGGAAACGAGAATAGATTTAGCCTTAAAAGCAAAAAATAGTACCTTTGCAAAGCTCGGTGGGCGTTTGTATATTTTTTAAATTAAAAATCAACTACTTACACTGAGATAAATACAAATAATGTCGGATAAAATTTGGCTATCACCTCCTCATCTTAGCGGCGAGGAATTAAAATATATCAAGGATGCTTTTGATAAAAACTGGATTTCTCCTTATGGTGATAATATAGACAGTTTTGAGTCAAAATTAGAAGCATATTTTGAAGTCCCGGATGTGGCTCTTGTAAATTCCGGCACTTCGGCAATTCATCTTTCTTTAATTCTTGCAGGTATCGGCCCCGGTGATGAAGTCATTGTACCTACTTTAAATTTTGCAGGCTGTGTCAATCCGATATTGTATCAAAAAGCCATTCCATTATTTATAGATAGCGAATCCGATACTTGGAATATTGACCCGATGATAGCAGAAGAAGTTATTATTTCAAAAATCAAATCAGGCAAAAAGCCTAAAGCCATTATTGCCGTTCATTTGTTTGGAATGCCCTGCAAAATAGAAGCAATTTTAGCCCTAGGAACAAAATATAATATCCCCGTTATTGAAGATGCCGCAGATGCATTGGGAAGTACCGTCAACGGTAAAAAGACCGGCGCCTTCGGCCTATCCGGGATTATATCCTTTAATGGCAATAAAACCATCACAACCTCCGGTGGCGGTGTATTAATTTCTAAGGATCCGGAAATTATTCGTCAAGCTAAGCACTTGAGCAACCAAGCAAGAACTTTGAAGCCATACTATGTCCATGATGCCGTTGGATATAATTACATGATGAGTAATATCCTTGCCGGCTTAGGTACCGCACAGATGGAAGTATTGGAACAACGCATTGCAAAAAGGCGTGAAATTTATAGTATTTATAAAAGCGAATTAAGTCGGCAAAGCAATATATTTTTTCCGGAAGAACCGGAAGGGTCTCATTCTAATCGTTGGTTGACGAGCATCCTTTTGGATAATGAAAAATCCAGGGATCATTTATATCATTCCTTGGCCGAAAATAATATAGAAAGCCGCCCGGTATGGAATCCGATGCATAGGCAACCCGCCTTCAGTAGTTTTCCGTTTTATGGCGCTGAAACTGCACAACAATTGTTTGAAAAAGGTTTGTGTCTACCCTCAGGCTCTTCCATGACCGAAGAACAATTGGAACGTATCATCGCTTGTATCAAAAAATACATGCAATAACTATTTAAATATTATAAATAAGAAAAGCGGCAATGTAAGCCGCTTTTCTTATTTATGTAGTCACTCAAAACTGAATTAATTAATTCTTTGTCCTGGCGCTTGCGGCATGTTTGCCGGAGGCATTGGCCTGTTGTTCGGCCCCGGAGGGATAGGTTTACCGTCAGGTCCCATGGTTGGAGGCACAGCCGGACCATTAGGCGCACCCGGCATATTTGGAGCACCCGGTGCACCCGGTGCCGGCATATTATTGCCATTAGGACGTCCTTTGGTGCCAGGAGGTACCGGACCCGGATGATTTGGTATTTCGGATATTTGATAGCCTTCAGAGCTAAACATTGAGGCTTCTTGTGGGCCTTTCTTAATATTTTTAATACTGATGGTATGCTCTTCCTTAGTTTTTTTATCAGTAGTAACCATAAGAATCGGGCATCCCGGGATCATTCTACTGCCTAAGCCCATTCGATCACCTTGCGGGCCCCTGCCTGCGGTTAAAATAGCAGAAATTTGTTGTGCAGTAATTTCAACATCCGTAGTTACCCATACTTCCGAACGGGAAACAGAGGATTCAAAAATAAATTTTTTGCATTTATAACCATCCACCACTTTCGTTTCCTTGGTTTCCGTCATTTTGGTATCATCATGGGAATTAATTCGCATATTGGCCTCATTCATCGGGCGGCGTATGGCATGCTTGTTCCCATTATTATCCATTAAAATAAGGGTCGTTTGCTCTTTTAAATTAATAATAATTTTAGTTTTTGGGCCTTTAGCTCCGGAGGAAGGCATCATTAAAATTTCTTCACCCCTAACACTGATATTAATATCTTCAGGTGCTTGTTTTTTAACTTTGGATTTACCATCTTCCATGTGCACGGCAAAACTCCCTTCAAATTTTCCGGCTTTAACAATACTTAAATTTAAAAGTATTGCCACACTCATTAAAACAATTTTTCTCATATTCATTTCCTTAATTTGATTCAAAAATAATAGAATTATCTTTGCAAACTACTTCTAATGACCAAAAAAAATGCTCGTACACGAAAATACCCTAATTTCTCTGGATGTAATTGAAGAAGAATTTGTTTGCAATTTAGCTGCATGCAAAGGGGCTTGTTGCATCGAAGGTGAATTTGGTGCGCCTTTGGAAGAAATTGAATTGGCAATTATTGAGCGCGAACTTCCGGCTATTCTTCCTTTCATGGCCCCAAAAAGTGCCGATGCCATCCAAAAAGAAGGTTTTTATGAATTGGATACGGATGGCGATTGGGTCACCAAATGCATCAAAGGGCGTGATTGTGTTTTTGCCATTCATGAAAATGGCATCTACAAATGCGCTATTGAAAAAGCCTATGAACATGGAAAAACCGAATTTATAAAGCCTATTTCATGTCATTTATATCCCATTCGTTTGGCAGAAGTTGGTACTTATACCGCCCTCAATTACAGTAGGTGGGACATATGTTCTGCCGCTTGCAAAAATGGGAAAAAGTTAAAAGTACCCATTTATAAATTCTTAAAAACTCCATTAACCAGACGTTTTGGAGCATCATGGTACGATGAATTAAGTCGCATTGCTGATGAATATTTAAAAACTAAATAAAACCAAAAACATTAATCAAGGCTTTATTTAATTTTGCACCTATGAAAGCTAAGTTTTATTTTATCCACGCGCTTCTAATTTTAAGCATCCTTTCTTTAAATGCTTGTAAAAGTACTAAAATCAGTGCTGAAGCACCCGTTAAAGTTGCTGAAAATCCCAAATATGAAAATAAAATCTCCACTATAAATCTGCCACTGAGTTTACAAATAAAACAATTAGAAGCTTTAGCCAATAAAGAACTTGCCATTACCCTTTATAAAGATGATAACACCGATGATGACCACTTTGCAATAACGGTAAGCCGTACCGGAAATGTTAGCATCAGTGCAGAAAATGATCAGATAATTTATAGTTTACCGATTCATATTTATGCAATGGCAAAATATGAATTTAGTATTTGTGATGGCTGTCCAAAAATTGGAAAAAGCCAAAGCACCGAATTTGATATTGTCGTAAAAAGTAAAACATCCTTATCATTAACAGAAAACTGGACTGTAAATTCTAAAACTAAAACGGAATACGAATGGGGCAAAAAACCATATATTTCTTTAGGTCCGATTAATATTCCGATATCCAAAATCATTGAGCCTATTTTAGACAAACAAATTAATCAGGTATCGGAGTTATTAGATAAAGAAATTCAAAAGAGAGTTGAAATAAAAAGCAAGGTTCAAAAAGCTTGGGAAGATATTCAACAACCCATTTTGATGGATAAGGATCATGAGGCATGGTTATCTATCGTACCTACCGAAATTCGTATCTCTCCTATTCAATGTAAGAAAGACGAAATAAATATTAAAGTGGGCATTCGCTCCTATATAAATACCTATACCGGGATAAAACCAAACCCGGTAATTAACACAAAATTACCTAAACTCATTATTGACCCAAAAATCGGGGATGATTTTGAAGTTTTCCTATCCGGAGAAATTCCATATGATTATGCTTCCAAGTTTGTACATGATGAATTCAGCGGTAAGTTTTTTAGTTTTGAAAACGGAAAATATATTATCAATGTCTTAGATGCTGAAATATTTGGTAGCCCCAGTGGCGTAATTCTTCGATTAAATATAGATGGAAGAGCCGGAAAAGGATTATTTTCAAAAAGAATACATGGCAATGTCTTTCTTCAGGGAATACCTTACTACGATGAGGCAAGTCAAAGTATTAAAGTTAAAAATTTTGATTTTAGCCTAAAGACAAAAGATATATTATTAAAATCTGCCAGCTGGATTACGCGTATAGGTTTAATGCAAAAAATTCAGGAAAAAATTCAATTCCCCATTAAAGATAAAATAGAAGATGCGCGAAAAATGGTACAGGACGGCTTAAATAAAAATGGACGAATTAATAATTCAATTTTATTAAAAGGAACGATTACTTCACTAGTGCCGCAAGGAATTTACCTTACGCCTACAGCTATAAAAGCGGTGGTTTATGGCAAAGGGAATGTTTCCGTAATTATTGATAAATTATAAAATAATTTTATCGCAGTATTTCAAAACCCTTGTAGTCTTTATTTTCTATTTCCTCTTGTAAAAGTTGCTGAACAACGGCTCTGGCCGGCCCCTGATGACACCAAGCAATAAACGAATCGAGTGCAGCTGCATTTCCGGAACATTCTATGTAAACAGAGCCGTCGGGTTTATTTTGCACCATCCCTAAAATACCTAAACGATCGGCTTGTTCTTTGGTTTCTACCCTAAAAAACACCCCTTGAACTTTTCCAATGACCGTCAGTGCAAAAGTTGGCATCAATAAATTACCAAAATTTTCTCCAACTGCCGGGTTCACTTTCACTCATTATTTCATAAACCACTCTGAAAATATCTTCAGCATTTGGTTTAGAAAAATAATCCCCGTCTGTACCATAAGGCGGACGATGGGCATGGGCAGTTAAGCTTTGTGGAGCAGCATCCAAATAGAAAAATGCACCCTGTACTTCCATAACTTGCTGCATCATATATGCAGTACCGCCACCGGGAACATCTTCATCCAAAAATAAAACCCTATTGGTCTTTTTTATGGATTTTAAAATATCATGATTGCGGTCAAAAGGCAATAAAGTTTGCACATCAATTAGCTCTATTGAAATACCTTCTTCGGAAAGTTTTTGAATAGCCTGTTGAGCAATTTCTACACAAGCACCATAAGTGACTATAGTAAGGTCGCTTCCTTCAGTAATTATTTCCACTTGCCCTAAAGGTAGGGTCATGGTATCTATATTTACCGGCAATCTTTCCTTTTGGCGATAACCATTTAATCGTTCAATCACCAAGGCAGGCTCATCTGCTTGCAACAGGGTATTGTAAAACCTTGCCGCTTGGGTCATATTTCTAGGAACACAAATGTACATCCCTCTAAGCGCATTAATAACAACACCCATTGGCGAACCGCTATGCCACACCCCTTCCAACCTATGTCCACGGGTACGCACAATAACCGGTGCTTTTTGACCACCTTTGGTTCTATAAAAGAGCGTAGATAAATCATCACTCATAATTTGAAGGGCATACAATAAATAATCCAAATATTGTATTTCTGCAATAGGACGCAATCCACGCATCGCGGCACCGATACCCTGCCCCAAAATAGTGGCTTCACGTATGCCGGTATCACTTACACGCAGTGCTCCGAATTTTTCTTGCATTCCGGCCATTCCTTGGTTTACATCACCAATTTTTCCGGTGTCCTCTCCAAAGGTAAATACCCTAGGATCTCGTGCAAAAGCCTTTTCAAAAAATGATACTAAAATTTCACGACCATCTACCAGCGGTGCATTTTCATCATACATCGGTAATACTTCCGGAACGCTCAATGCATTTTCATTATATAATAAAGAATTATATCTGTCGTAATTTGCAATTTCCTGATCTTTTTTCCACGCCAATAAATCTGCTTTAGTTTGAGAATTTACATCCTTAGCAGCACGCAATACTTCCCACATGGCTTTCAACATGGTTTTACGATCTACATCCAAAGAAGACATCATAGCGTTATTTATTTCTATGATTTTCTCCGATTGCACGCTTTCCTCAGCCAATGCCAAAATCATTCTGCTCAACTCATCCCTATCAGATTTAATAGCCGATAAATAATCTTCCCATGCAGCTTTTTGCTCTCGTTTTGCTTCATCCTTAGTTTCCTTTTCAATCACATCCAATTCTTCTTCTGAAGCAGTTCCCGAAGCAATAAGCCATTCGCGCATTTTGCGAATACAATCAAATTCTTCTTCCCATGCTAATCGCTCTTTACTCTTATACCTTTCGTGGCTTCCGGAGGTAGAATGCCCCTGTGGTTGGGTCATTTCTTTGATATGAAATATAGCAGGTGTATGATGCTCGCGAACCTGCCTTATTCCTTCTTCGTACATTTTCACTAAGCTTGGATAATCCCAGCCATTTGCAGCATACATTAAGTATCCTTGCTCTTTATTTTCATTGTAACGAAAGCCATCCAATACTTCCGATAAATCATCCTTGGTAATTTGATATTTGCCGGGAACAGAAATACCATACCCGTCATCCCAAATGGAAACCGCCATCGGAATTTTCAATACACCGCCTGCATTAATAGATTCCCAAAAAAGCCCCTCTGCAGAAGAAGCATTACCAATGGTTCCAAAAGCAACTTCATTTCCTTGATTGGAAAATTGAGTGTATTGTTGCAATTCGGGAATATTTCTATATAATTTAGAAGCATATCCTAAACCTACCAAACGCAACATTTGAGAAGCAGTAGGAGAAATATCTGCTGAGGAATTTTTTATTTTTGTTAAATCCTTCCAAGAGCCGTCTTTCTCCAATGAACGTGTAGCGAAGTGCCCATTCATTTGCCT
The DNA here is from genome assembly GCA_903829945.1 of uncultured bacterium. Lineage (GTDB taxonomy): Bacteria > Bacteroidota > Bacteroidia > CAILMK01 > CAILMK01 > CAILMK01. The sequence goes on from CAIKRV010000025.1 coordinate 15,353, forward strand.
ACCGGCAGAGGATGGTTCACGCTCAACATCCATATCAGCATAAAGTTGTGCAAAAAATTTACGCACATCCGATTCTCCGATGGCAAACATAAAAGTTTGATCGCGATAATAACCGGAACGAAAATCACCCGCTTTAAAAGCCTTGGCCATGGCTATTTGTGCCAGCTCCTTACCATCACCAAAAATACCAAACTTGGCTTTTCCGGTCAATACTTCCTTGCGTCCTAAAAGACTGGCTTGCCGGCTTAAATTTGCAAGTCTATAATCTGCAAGCACTTGCACTTTGAATTCTTCAAATGTCATAGTAATACTTTCAGTGTGATTTTGTTGCTTTAACATGCCCTGAATTTTGCTTCAAAGATAAGGAATAAAGCATATATTATTTATGCCTAAATAATGTTTATATAACACTATTTATCAAAGCATTATAAAGAATATTCCTAGGTAAATATCCAACCCGGCGTCAGAAAATCATTAAATAAGTAGGCCAACCAAAACAGGTTACAAAAACCTAAGCACATCAACATGACATAGTACAATATTTTTCTTTGAGGTGGTACGAGATAAATAATAACCGCGGCGGCTATTAATTCAAACATCCCCAAAAAACAAAATTGAAATTTATGATCTCCGTATTTAACTACACTTAGAAAAACAGTCAGTAATATTACACTGCCCCCAAATAAAATAAATCGTTTTTGCAAAGAAAAATTTTGCACTTTTTCAAAACCCAAAATAGTTAAAATATAAAAGAATGGCGTTGCTAAACTCAGTCTTGATAAACTATGGATATCTCCTCCATTTCTTCCAATAATAAGAACGCCAATAATGGTAAAATAAATTAAACATACTTGCAATAAAAAATGCTTTTTAAAAACCACATGCTCTTTAAACATACCGGGCTCCGTTAATGAATTTTTCCGGGAGGTAAAAATTAAATAAAGCAGGTAAATAATTCCCGGAATGAAAATAAAACAAATACTAAAAGCACTCGTACCAAAACTTTCCACGGACCAATCACGAATTTCCTTGGGCCAACTGTAAATAACCGGGTCCCAATGATCATGCGCATGGCTTATGGCTATCCAATCATGGGTATAATAAAATTGCATGAGCACCACTGCCGCATAGGCGAGCAGAAACGGAACCAATTGAAAAAGCAAACCAAGAATTAAAGCTCTTTTATTATTGGCCTGATAAAAAATAATGGCATAGTAAATCAACAATGCGATGACATAAATTAAGGATGCCGGCCTACACATTCCTGCCAAAAAAGCAGCTATAAAATAAAGTTTTTTATCTCCTAATATTAATGCATAAACTGTACAGGAAAACATCAATAAAAAAACGGCCTCCGTATAGGGAATAATAAAAAAAATATCCTGGGGCATGCATAAAAACAATAAAAACACAGCCCATTTATTTCTGCTATCCACAATTAAAACTTCCAGTAAAATAATTAAGGATAAAATCAAGCAACAATAATTAAACGCACTGATACCCGCACTAGATAAATGTGAAGCTTTCCATATTAACGGGAACAAAGGGAAATAAGCCGGGCGTACTTTATTATCGCATCCGGTGCTGGTATCATAAAGTCTTTCCTTCATGCAGTAATAACTTACCGCATCCCAATGAATCAATTTATCATCTTCAAAAGTTTCAAAACCTTTTTTCTCTTGAACAATATCAAAAGGACGATGCTCTTTGTTGGTATAATTATAGGAAATCTTGCCTAAGGTTTTGTTATAAAACTTAGGTTGGTGTAATAAAACATTAATCCATATCAAAGCAAGTCCAAACCCTAAACCTATTGCCATAAACATGGCAATTCTTTTGTTCCTATTGAATTTAGATTCCAAGATTTGATTTAAAAAACATCATTAAAAAGATCTGCCCACACCAATAATCCATCTGAATTTAAAATGTGAAGGATCATCGTATGGAGTAGCATTGAGGAAGAATGGCATATCAAATCTTAAAGTAAATGGTTTAATATCGGTGTATTTTCCCCAACTTTTTATGGTCAATGCCGTACCCACACCGGCATCCATCCTAATGTCATCCAACATAAGACCGGTGCTCAGACCATTATAATTAATGGCACCTGCATCCATAAACAGATAAGTACTCAGTGAAAAGTATTTACTAATAACAGGAGGTTTAATTTTAACGATTTTATCAAAATCCAATTCCACATTAATGGCCGTTCCTGAAGTTCCGGCGAATGTAAAATATTGATTATTTCCTTTGGTGGTCGGTGCCAAATAACCTGCATATGCTCTTATATTTAATCCGCCGCCTTGTTGCAAATGATTTACATCGGCAGCATATCCAAGCCAGGATTCATCTACAAAAGCCTTACTGCGCAAAAACTTATTGTCCATCATTTCTTCGGCATTTGCACCTGCCAACATTAATTGTGATTCCGGAGCTATAGAAGTCCCGGTAGCATAGTTAGCCACCCATCGGCTACGCAGTGATAATTTCCAAAAATTTATTGTATGCAACCATTGTGCATTGATGTTGGAATAATTATAATTGCTAAACAAAGTTGAATTTCTTAAATTTATTGCAAAAGACCCGGCACTTCTATAATTATTATACCTTTTTAAATATGCTAAATTTAAAGTATTGTTCCATTTATTGGCATTCCACAATTCCGGATAGAGCAAATAATTCAAGTCATCCTGCATTGGGCGCCACATGGCTTTTGCGTATAGCCCTACGGTAGTATTGCCAACAAAATTCTTTTCAATTCCTATTTTACCCAAATACAATCCATCTAATATTCTTGTATTGATAGACCAGCTCATATCTCGATCAATATTTACTAATGGATTTTTATAATTAAAATTGAAATTAAAATATTTCTCAAAACCACTTTGATTCCTATAGCGCATATCTTTTCCAAGGTCGGTATTATACCACATGCTTAAATCAAAAATATGTTTTGCCGCAAAATAATTACCATCCAAATGAACACCGATTTTAACGCCGTCAATCGAATTAAACCATGCATCCGGACGCCAATTTATTAAATAATAACGACGATCAGGCACAATGCCTGTTTCCTGGTTAAAATGCCATTTTTCCGGGCATTTCCATGCATTGTCCAATAAATTTACATCTGCAAGTCTGTAAGTGGTATCTATAACTACATTTTTTAAGTTACCTTCAATATGAATCTTTGCAGTATATTCTTCGCGAACATTGTCCCATCCTTCCCATTTTGGCAATACAACTGCTTGTGTCTTCTTTTTAAAATCTGAATTGGGTATATAAAAATTAAATGCCTTACCCTCGTTATTATAAACAGTAAAATCTATAGGCATTTGCATCCTGCCTTTGCGTTTAAAGGTAATATTATATTCATTGGCCTGATCGGTAGGTTTTACATGCTTAACTTTATAATCAATAACTTTAGAAGTTTCAATCCATTGATCAAAAAACCAATTTAAATCCACATGGGTAAAATTAATAATGCTGTTTCTGAAATCATCTACATAAGGATGACATATCTTCCATTGATTAAAATAATGTTTCATAGCGGCACTAAACAAGGAATCGCCCAATACATATTGCAAATTATAAAGCATAGTGCTTGTTTTATGGTACACCATTCCATAGCCGCCACCATGACCTAATGCTCCATTAAATTGATCGGAATGCGTATTCAGCGTGGTCTGATCGCCATACATCGCCGATCTCAAATAACCATTATAGCACCATGATTCGCGCACCGGTTTTAAATTAAACAAATTGGCATTGGTAGAATGAATAGGATATGTTCCATCGATCTTATTATAACTCCAAATCGTTAAAAATTGAGTGAATCCTTCATCCAGCATAGCTCGATAAGTTTCATTGTTTCCAATCATACCGAAAAACCATTCATGGCCCACCTCATGATTAATTACATATTTATTTTCCGGTTCTATGCCTCCGCATAAAGTAAGCATGGGATATTCCATACCATCGCGCGCATCGGCCACTACAATTTTTGGCCAAGCATATTTTCCAAAATCATTGCTATACGTTTCAATAACCTTAGCAATATGTGCTGCTGTATGCTGCCAACCCCAAGCGACCGGCTCCTGTACCAATGCAATGCATCGAACCCCATTCCATGAGGATTCCCCTATCCGGAAAGAAGGATCTGCCACCCATGAAAAATCGTGTACATTTTCGGCATGATAGCGCCAAGTTTTCATACGGCCATCCCTTTTGATGATGGTAGTAATACCCGGTTTGCGCACGGCAAAATTTTTAAGATCCAATTTTTCGCGAAGCTCCTTAGGCAATACCACATTTTCATTTAATAATTCGCCGGTAGCCTCCACAATATATTCGGAAGGAAAGCTTAAAGAGGCATCAAAGGTACCAAAGTCACCATAAAATTCCCGCTCAAGGTGCTGGTCGGTCGTCCATCCGAATTTGCGATCATAAACAGAAACGCGAGGATACCAATGCACCCCATCATATTGAGTGACGCCATCATGACTGAACATTTTCATTCTGCGACGCACACCGCCATTATCGAAATAGGTTTTAAAAGCCATCTGAACCTTTATACTGGTATTAGGCAATAAAGGCTGATGTAACTTAATACGCATAATGGTATTATCAATTTCTCCTTGAACCGGCATGCCATTTTCAATAATATTGCTTACGGTAGTACCCAAACCATTTTTTTCGTAATGACCAAAGCGTGTTGGCACCTTATTGCTCTTGTATTGGTCATCCAAAAAAGAACCGGGTTGAAATGCATTTTGGTACAAATGAAAATATAGTTCATGCAAGGTATCCGGAGAATTATTAAAATATTCCAATTGCTCTGTGCCATCAACCATATTTAAGGAATCCACTAAAGTAGCTTCCAGCGTAACGTGAATATCTTGTTGCCAATAGCCGGGATGCGGCATTTTATTTTTCCAATACAAAGGATTGGAAGCCGAACGATAATTACTTGCAGGATAAGTAAAATTCTGCCCAATAGCATATATAAAGGCAAAAAGAATGAAAAGAGAGGACATCAATAGCTTTTTCATAATGCAAAGATGATTAATTTTAGCAAAAACTAAAAAAAAGTAAGCATAAGTTGAAGAAAAACCCGATTTAACTTGAAAAGTTTATAAATTTACACCTTTAATTACCCAAAAACATGAAACACTTTAAGTTAATCCTCTTATTCAGTAGCGTAATTTTAGCTTACGCCTTTCCTTTACAAGCACAAAGAAATTCATGTTGTGCATTATCAACCAACCAACAATTTGCAAGTATGGCCGCAGACAATTCCTTTATTAAAGACCACGAATCACCGCTACCCTTCAGCTTGGACAAGCCCAAAGGCTCTATGATTGAATTTAAAACAAATGATGGTCATCCGGCACATGCTTATGAGGTAAAAACCCTCAAGCCAAGCAATAAGTTTGTTATTATGATTCATGAATGGTGGGGCTTGAATGATTACATCAAACAAGAAGCAGAGAAACTACAAGCGGCACTTGGCGATGTAAATGTTATTGCCTTAGATATGTTTGATGGCAAAGTAACTTCTGACCCGGCAGAGGCCAGTAAGCAAACCCAAGGCCTAAGTGAGGAACGTTCCAAAGCAATTATCAGCGGCATTATAAGCTATGCCGGACCAAAAGCTAAGATAGCTACCATTGGGTGGTGCTTTGGCGGCGGCATTTCTTTGCAAACAGCCATCAGTGCAGAAAAGCAATGTCTGGCCTGTGTTATGTATTACGGCATGCCTGAAAACGATTTGAGCAAGCTTAAAAAGCTACAAGCACCGGTATTGGGCATTTTCGGTACACAGGACAAATATATTAATCCGGAAGTAGTCTCCAAGTTTGAAGCAAATATGAAAAGTGCCGGTAAAAATATACAAATAAAAAATTATGATGCCGTGCATGCTTTTGCTAACCCAAGCAACCCGCATCATGATCCAAAAGCAACAGCAGACGCCTATGCGCTTGCTGTAGCGTTTATTAAAAATAAATTAGGCTAAAATAAATAGCGCCCTGCATCAAGGTTCATGCAGGGCGCTATTTATAGTTTATTTAAAATTACTTCATGCCCTTATACGGTTCTGATAATAATTTTAACATTTTATCATCCAAATTTACAAAACTAAGGATCCTTTCATGGCCTTGGTTTTCTTCCTGGAATCGTTTCCATAATTGATTCATCTTAGCATATTTCTTTTTGAATTCGCCGGGCTTAATGGCTACACCTAGCATTTTCAAGAAGCTTCTAATGCTTTTCCATTCTGCCGATTCATCACTGATTTGACGTTTAACGCTATTGATCAGCTGTGTGGCTAATTCTTCATCCCCAATCAATGCATATTGCAAGGCTTGGAACATTTTTAATTGCACATCTGCAAAGAAATAATTTCTTAATGAAATGGAATTACGCAAATCATTTAATAAGCGTGCTGTTTTGGAATAATCCCCTTCATAAAATTTACTTATCGCAAAAAATTGCTTTAAATAAACAAAGTGATAGGTTTCATCCTTGTCCACATCAAACATTTCTTCAATTTCATCATTGGCCGCAACTAAATAATTCAAGTCCGAAGTATTCATATAAATTCCTACTCTGCCATAGAGGAATTCTACAATATAAAAGTTCAGAATATGTTTTTTTGCTAATTCGGACAATTGAGGAATAACGCGCTTATAATAATAATCGGCACGCACCACATTATTTGTTTTTTGATAATATTCAAAGTAAAGCATATCCACCAAAGCTTTATTATTTTGGTAGAAAGTATCCAAATCGTATTTATTAATAATGGTGCTTATTTCCTTGAGCGTATTATCAATTTCAATTTCTTTTAATTTCAAGGCATGTTCATCATTGGTGAGCATACATTGAAAATAAATATTGACGATATTGTATAATACAAATAATCGATGCGATTCATACAAATCGCGAATGTTTGATAATTCTCTGCGAAGCGATTGAATATTTTCTAAATCTACTTCAGAACGGGTTAATTGATATTTTCCGACCCGTGTTATAAATTCATAAAATAAATTTTCAGCTTTAACTACCGCTAAGGAATAAGCTACATATTTGTTATATAATTTATTATAATATTCGTAATCGTAATTATGTAAATTTAATCGAGCCAAAGTCTTATAAACAATAATTAACTCATTGCTTAAATCATATTCCAATAACTGCTTTTCCAAATCCTTGAGGGCACGGATGGATACTTCCCTACTGGTACCGTAAAGGTTAGCAGGTACCCTGGCCACTTCCTCCATTAATACACTGATGGGATTATAAACTTTTTTGGATAAGATACCGGCAACTTTTGCATTCAGTCTTGACTTTAATGTATAATAGGTGCTGCTATTAACGGCCAGCTTTTCCATCATCTCATTATCGTCATAATCATGCAGCCTGGCTGCTTCCAATACCATATAAGGCTTGCTTTCTTTCCTATCGGAAGAAACCTCTTTGAGCAGTAAATCATACTCTTCTTCTGAGAGTTTCTTAATCGTCCGATTAAACGCTTCCATATTCTGTATATTTTTTTGATTTTCAGTCGATGTGTGTGCGTGCCGTTTACTTATCGATTTCTCCTTAAATCAAATTTTAAGTACGCAAGATAAAATAAAAAATCAACATATTCTAAAAATCATACACAGGCCTAAGTTGAATTTTATCATACTTTACAAAACGAACATTTAATAAATTACTGTATATCATCGTTTTAATAAAATGCGCTACTAAAAGTTATTTAAAAAAATCTTCGACCAAAGCCTAATTTCTTACAGATGTAATCCGGAAGGCTTGTTTATATTTATTTAGCTTGGTGCCGGAAGTAGTTTTGATGCTAATATTAAATAAATACATCGATATGAACGGAAAATTTACACAAAATGCTCAGTTAACTGCTGAAAAAGAGTCATTTAAAATCTTTTCTAAGCAAACAGAACCCAACCAATGGTTCAGGACCTTGCAAGTAATTCAAAGGAGAGTATTTAAGATTCTTTTTGGCAACAAGTCAAAGCAAAATGCTGTGATTATTCCTATAACGATAAATAACGATACCCCATTTTTTGGAAATAGGGCATAATAAAGTACGATAAGTTTTTGACCCATTAAATATGAGCGTATGAACCAAATTTTTACAAACCCCCTTAAAAAATCCTTCTTGTTATTGGCATTTAGTATTCTAAGTGCATTGGGGACGAAGGCTGCGGTTACTGCATCTTTCAGCGTCAGCGATACGGTTGGTTGTATTCCATTAACGATAAAGTTTACCAATGGCTCCTCAGGAGCTACTTCCTATTATTGGGACTTTGGAAACGGGAATACATCTTCTTTAACTAGTCCTTCTAATGTATATACTGTTTCCGGTACTTATACTGTTAAGCTTATAGCAAAGGATGCTTCCGGTAATAAGGACTCCGTGATAAAAACTTCATTAATTAGAGTTGTAGCCGATCCAAATGCAGATTTTTCTGCCAAGGATACTACTGTTTGTCCGGGAACGGCCGTAAACTTTGTAAATAATTCCACCAATGCCAGTGCTTATATTTGGGACTTTGGCGATGGTAATTCTTCAACTTCAAAAAATCCATCTCACAGTTATTCCAACCCCGGTTATTATACCATAAAACTTATTGCAAAAAATGCTTATGGATGTGATGATGCCTTATCCAAAAGCAATTATATATACATATATAGTACCCCTACTTCTAAGTTTACCAGCAGCAGTACTTTTGTATGTGATACCACAAAATCTTTTACATTAACTGATAAAACCAGCAGTGCTTACAGTTGGAAATGGGATTTCGGCGATGGAACTTCTTCCACCACCCAAAATCCAAGTCATAAATATTCCAGCCCCGGCACTTATACCATAAAACTTACGACCACCAATGCCAATGGTTGTTCCGGTACTACTACGATGTCAAATTATTTAACAGTAGATAGCATTACCGCACCTACATTTAGTGCTTCTGCTACTTCCGGTTGTAATCCATTTACCACTATTTTCAAAACATCCTCTGCTAAAAGTTATAGCTGGGATTTTGGTGATAGTAGCACCAGTACTCTTCAATCACCATCACACGTTTATAAAAAAGACGGAACCTATACAGTTACCTTAAGTATTATAAATTCCAACGGTTGTAATAGGACCATCAGTAAATCATCATATATAACGGTCAATAAAAATCCGGATGCCAGCTTCACCGTAAAAACTACTAAGGCTTGTAAATATGACGGCATACAATTTAATGCGAGCGCCGGTTCCAGCAATAAATTTGTTTGGGATTTTGGTGATGGTTCCCAATCAAAACTTCAAAATCCAACCCACGAATATATTACTCCGGGTTCTTATACGGTCATGCTAAAAGTTAGTAATTCTAATGGCTGCAGTGCCATTGATACTATCAAAAATGCAGTGACCATTGTTAGTCCTACTACTAAGTTTACCGTTTCTAAAACCACCGGTTGTAATCCGCTAACGGTAACCTTCCAGGATTCATCCGTTTCAGCATCTAAATGGTATTGGGATTTTGGTGATAGTTCTACTTCTACCAGTCAAAATCCAACCCATAAATATACTGCATTGGGCACCTATAATGTAAGCCTTATTGCAGAAAACTCTTTTGGATGTAAGGATACCCTCATTAAAAAATCATACATAACCGTAGCAAATTTACCGACTACCTATACTACTCCTTCTCCGGTTAAAACATGCGCACCATACAGTGCTACTTTCTCTGATCCTTCCACCGGTTCTACCTCATGGTACTGGGATTTTGGGGATAGTACTACTTCTACAGATTCCATGCCTACGCATATTTATAAAAATGCAGGTACCTATACGGCCAGTTTGGTAGCTACCAAAGCCAATGGTTGTAAATTAGTAATAAGTAAATATAAAACTTTTATTTTGAAAGGTGCTACTGCTGCATTTAGTTTAAAAAGCACTACCTGCCCTCCTTTTGCAGCGGCATTTAAAGATAGTACGTCCAACATAAAATCATATTTCTGGAATTTTGGAGATGGGACGTACAGCAATATGCAAAGTCCTACCCATACCTATAGTACAGGCGGGTATTATACCGTCACCCATACCATTACTACCAAGGATGGATGTACCAATACCAATGTACAAAATAACGTAGTTTATTTTAGTCCTTTTGAGGCTTCCTTCTCCTTTGTAGAATTGGATAGTACTTTCCCGCAAAGGGTACAATTTACCGGTAAAGCCAAAGGTGCTACAGCTTATTCTTGGGATTTTGGAGATACTTCCACTTCCACGGTTTTAAGTCCATTGCACAAGTATAAATATAAAAAAGATTATACTGTTAATTTTACTATCACTAACCCTACCTGTACACTTACCGTAGCAGGAACCGTTTATAATGTTACTACCCCTCCTAACGGAACTAAAACCAAGGGCAGTGCCGGTACTACAACTACCGGTGGCGGCAGTAAGAGGTCCAATTCTAAAATCTTAAGTTGTGCTCCGGTATCTGTCGATTTTAAAGACACCAGTTCCGCCGGAACTTCATGGTTATGGAATTTTGGTGATAGTACTACTTCTACCAGTCAAAACCCTACCCATAGATATACCAAAGCAGGCATCTATGATGTTAGTGTTATTGTAAAAAATAAAAACGGTAAAGTGGATACTACTGTTTACAAAAAATATATTCAAGTTAATGCTCCTTTGGCAAGATTCAATTTAACACAATTAAATTCCTGCCAATATGCCACGCTGATGCTTAAGGATTCTTCAGTAAATGCTGCCAGCAGTTATTGGGATTTCGGAAATGGAGATACCGCCTCCGGCACCAAGGTAAAATATGCCTATGGTGTAGACGGGAAAACCTATACGGTTTCCTTGATGGTGATGGATACTATAGGCTGTATCAGCACGGCCAGCAAAAATATTGTGGCCGGTGCCGTGAATGCTGTTTCGGTTAATAAAGTGAATGCTTGTTATTCCGATACCATGAAATTTAAATCTAATCTTAGTAATTTTTCAAAATACAGTTGGAACTTTGGTGATAGCTCCAAATCTTCAGCCATTAATCCTACGCACAAATATGATAGTGCCGGTACGTATTATGTCAGCCTGACCGTAAGTGATACTGCCGGTTGTACCCGAACTTACAACTTGGGCAGTGCCATAGTGGTGGATAGACCTGATGTAGGATTTACTGCCGATACTACCAGAGGTTGTACTTCCCTCACCGTAAATTTTGATAATGCTACCCATGGCGTTCATAATTGGTATTGGGATTTTGGTGATGGTGCCTATTCTTACAGAAGATATCCTACGCATACGTATTCCAAAACCGGTAGCTATACCGTAACCATGTCTGCCGAACTTAATGGTTGCAAAGCCACCATAACGAAGCCGAAGTACATCAATTTGGAAAAACCTGCTGCTAATTTTACCATCAGTCAAAATACTGCTTGTTTCCCGATTACTATTAATTTCAAAGATTCCAGCCACCGTGCTAAAACTTGGGCATGGAATTTCGGAGATAAGGATACTTCTTCCGCGCAAAATCCTAGTCATATATTTACTAAGGCACCGGCCGGTAACGTCACTTTAAATATTACCGACTCCAACGGTTGTACTGCCAGCGTATCCAAACCGGTAATTCATTACTTAAGTGCAAAATTCGCTGCTAAAAATACCAACGGTTGTGTGCCTTGGAACTCCAATTTTGTGGATTCTTCCGTAGCTGCTACCAATTGGTTATGGAGCTTCGGTGATGGTGATACTTCCCATGCTCAAAATCCAAAACACCTGTATAAAAATGCCGGCACTTATGATATTTCTTTAGTAGTAAGTTATAATGGTCAATGTGCAGATACCATGACCAAGGTGGCATACATGTCTGCCTTTAAACCAAAAGCTGATTTTTACACCAATGATAAAGCTGCTTGTGCACCTTCATATGTGAGCTTTAAAGATACTTCTACAGATGCTACCGCATGGTACTGGGATTTTGGAGATGGCGGTAATTCATATTTGCAAAATCCTTCTCACATTTATAATACACCTGGATTATATACTGTAAAATTGGTCATCAAAAATAAAATCGGATGTTCCGATAGTTTAATTAAGGTTAATTATATCCGTGTATTGGGTCCGATTACTTATATTAAAGCCATGGATAGCATCGCCTGCGGTATAGTAAATATGCAGTTTCATGATGCCTCTACCGGTGCGGTTTCCTGGGTATGGAATTTCGGAGATGGCAGTACTGATTATACCGAAAATCCAACGCATACTTATACCAATACCGGAAAATATACCGTTTCTTTAATTACTAAAGATTCTACAGGATGTAAGGCGCTTTATACCTATCCGAATAAAATTGTAATTAACCCTAAACCTTTAGCCAACTTCCATACAATTGATACCATGGGTTGCGCTCCTTATACGATTGATTATAAAAATAACAGTTCCAATGCTACTGACTATTATTGGAATTTCGGGGATGGCTTTACTTCTACCCAAGCCTCTCCTACCCATACCTATGATTCATCCGGTGAATTTAGCATATACATGGTTGCTAAAAATCATTTGGGTTGCAGTGATACCATGAGATATGGAAAATCACTGCACGTTAATCCAAGTCCTAAGAGTGAATTCTCTGTCAATGTAGATCGTGGTTGCTCTCCATTATATATTACTTTCAAAAATCAATTCCACAGCAATCAGCAAGTGAATTTCTATTGGGATTTTGGACATGGTATCACTTCTACGGATGAAAATCCTCAAATGACTTTCCGTACGCCGGGATTGTATGATGTGCATTTAGTCACTCAAAATAACTATGGTTGTACCGATACTACTACCAAAAAGAATTTTATTGAAGTATTCCCTACTACCCCTCCGGTAAGTAGCCATACCTTAGGAGTAAGTGTAATATCCGATACCCGCACCATATTGTTATGGGATAGTTCCAGGGTTCATAATTTCGGTGCATACAATATTTACAGATTAAATAATAGCACCGGTCAATTCGAAAAAATACAACATATTTTAGATCGCTTTACCACCAGCTTTATTGATAAGGATTTGAATACGCTTTACAATTCCTATACTTATAAAGTACAAACGGAAGATATGTGCGGTAATGCACTGCCTTTGGATAGCCTCATCGGACATACCACCATCAATGTAACTGCGCAAGCACGCAGAGAAAATGTATTGGTAGGATGGTCACCGTACAAGGGCTGTACCGTTTCCAAATACGAAGTATATCGTACCCAATTGGGCACTGCTGATACACAATTTGTAGGCTCAACTACTCCTGATGTAACTACTATACTTGATAGCGGATTTATCTGCCCGGTATATTATTTTTATAAAGTAAAAGCCATTTCACTATGTGGTACCAGTCTCAATTCTTGGAGCGATACTTCCGTAGCTAAACCGGAAAACTTATTAAACTTACAAAAAGTAGATATTACCCGCTCTACCGTAGTGAATGATGCCTCCGTCCTTACCGAATGGAAAGCACCGGAAATTGCTCCGAGCAAAGTAACCAAGTATCACGTATATCGATCCCTTGATAATATGAATTTTGAATTCATAGCCGCAGTGCCTAATTATCAATTGAGCTTTATTGATTCCAATGCCAATGTGCATGCACAAAATTATTATTACAAAATAGTGCCGGTCAATAATTGTGATATTCACGGACAGGATGGTGAATACAGTTCTTCCATATTGCTTATTGCCAGAAAGGATCGTTCAAATGAAAAGATTCTCATTAGCTGGACCCCTTATTTAAAATGGGCCAATGATGTAGACTACTATATTATTGAAAAGCAAAATGAAGATGGCACCTGGGAAACATTCAAACAAGTAAATGGTAAAACACTTCATGCAGAAGATGAAAAGTAATACATCGATTATCGCGTAATTCTCTCGCGTTCTCTTTAGAAGCCCTGTCCTCATGGATGGGGCTTCTATTTTTACCATAATGATAAACTTTTTGTAGTCCCATTAACTGCTAAAATGTTGGAAGGCCCTAATACCTAGGCTATTTTTAAATACATTAATGGATTTCTACTACAAATTCAAGCATTTCTAACCTGGTCATAAATAATTTATCTTTCTCCTTTATTCTTTTTTATATACTGTTATACAACAAGTTACAAAACATTCTCCCCTATATACCCGCTTTGAAAGTCAACAAAAAAATAAAAAACCTTACAACTGAATGAGTTTTTATAAGCTTGTATTATTAGCCCCTTCCGCCGGATATAGCTTTGTATCATAACAACGATAAAAAAATTAAATCACTGAATAAACATTTACAATTATGAGTAAGCGCTCCTACATTCATTTAGCCACCCAACAAAGAATGCTCTTGTCACGCAAGACATTGATCATCGGGTGCTCCGTAATTGCCATCGCTACTGCCGGTATTACCTTATGGCAGCTTTCAAATTCTGAAAGAAGTATGGCAAGTACATTAAAGACTGAAGCTAAACATATGCAAGTTTTAGCTACAGCTTCTGAAAATACCGGTGCCGCTACAGCTCGTAGTGCCAGTATAGAGAAACAATTAAATGCCGCTACCGCCACTGAAAAGGCTGCTGCTGCTGCCTATACGACCACCGAAGCGAAAGCATTTGTGGCATCCATGGCTACTGAAGAACAAGCTTTGGACATTGTAGCAAAACAATTATCCGAAGATTTTAATGGCAGAAATTTTGCCGTAATGATGGAAACGCCTGCCGGCAAAGTTGATCTTAAAACAACTTATACCTATCCCGGACGTCCTGACTTGAGCAGAGACGAGTTGGCAGCCCTTCGTGAAAGCAATCGCAATAACAGTGCTCCGGCTGCGCTGACCGCCTCTAATGAAGCTCCTACGCCTGATTTATCCGCGAATGATAATAATAATGGCTTGCGTAAGTTTGAGGTAGTAAGTGCCGATCAGGTAGCGATGCAAAGCGTGAACCTTCAAAAATTCGACATTAAACGTAAATTTAATACCGTACTTCTTTCCTGGAATACCGGTACTGAAAAATACAATGACTTCTTTGCTATTGAAAAAAGCACGGATGGCAAAACGTTCAAAGAAATCGGACGTGTAAACGGTGCAGGCGACTACAAAAACAATTTATTATATGCTTTTGTAGATAGAAATCCTTCCGAAGGAGCTGCCTGGTACCGCATTCGTCAATTCGATTTCAGCGGCAATGAAAAGACCTTCCCTGCAAAGAAAGTGAAATAAATATACTGCGCAATTGCCCGGCGCATTTATCCACTGAGCGTTTCCAATAAACCAATGAAACCAGGCGATGCGAAAGTGAGTTCAAGGGCAGTTTAGAGGTTTAAATGATTAATTAGTACTTAAATCCGGCTTAGGCCGGATTTTTGTTTTACCCCCTCACCCTACCTCAATAAATGGCGCAACTATATTGCATATATTTAAAAATCAACGTTTTAAATTAATAACCTGTTTATTTTGGAAACTATTTTTAAGCATAAAGTTTCCGCTAATTCCCGTATTCGTCCGTTTATTAATCAAAACCCGCCATTGCTTCATTCCGGCTTTTTGAGGCACTTTAGTCGCCGTAAGTTTGTATCATCATTTAGATAAAACGTAAACACAAGGAACAATTAAACAATTAAACTCATGAAATTATCTTCACTACTCGTCGCCCTTTTAACCTTAATCGCAGTATCCCTATTCACTATATCATTTAAAAGTGGTAGCAAAGCAGCCAGCACCCGTTTTATGGAATGGAAATGGAGTGATGTAGAACACCAGGCAGAGCTGCGCAACAAACCGATATTTGTATTTGTAGGCGCTACCTATTGCAATATCAGCGCGCGTATGAATTTTACTTTCCGCAACAAAGAAGTAGGAGCCGTACTTAATGAAAACTTTATTTGCAATAAAATGTTCAGCGATGATGGCATCTTAAACAATTTAAGAGCCAGCAACTGGGGCGTAACCACAGTACCGACCTATTTATTCTTTACCCCAAAAGGAAAATTAGTGTACAAATCAGAAGGATATAAAGACAAAGACAATATGTTGGCAGAAATAGAAATTGCCATGAAAAAAATCAACGAGTCAAAATAATCCCCCCCAATAAACACACGTACAAGGCGCCCCGTAAGGCGCCTTTTTTTTTACAACAATAAGTGTTTAATAAATATTCCGGATTTTATCTACACGTTATTGCTAGTGATCACTCACGACAAATCTTCGGAAGGGAGAATGAGTGAGCGAGGGGTAATAATTTTCTATTCAGAAATTACTTATTGTTGCTTAAAATCAAATTGTCCATCTGTAATATGAACCACTTCGCTTCCCCCAACTAATTTCGCATCAAATGAAAATGTCCCGGAATAGATTTTGTTTTTTAAGTCACATTTTTTCAAAGTAATATTTCCATTGTAAATTGAATCTGTGAGATAATCTTTATTATCAGGAATTTGGTAGTAATATTGAGCCTGTCCGCCATTTTTACCTCCAAAATTAAACGTACCAACCCCTGTGACATTTGGTACATTTGATATCCATATGTCACCCTCAATTCCGGAGGATGTTTTTCCTCCGCCAACACCAAATAATTTTGTACTGGGGTTATAGCCACCGGAAATGTTATCTTGAATTAAATCACCACCACCATTTACCCATATCTTACCATTTATTTTACAAGCAAAAGTATTGGCTCCATTTTCAGTGTAAGGTGGCATTTGATCTGAAAGTGATGAAGAACTGCTTAGAGTGCTTTTTTTACATGAACTTGAAGAAAGGAGTAATAAATATAATGGAATTGCAATTACCTTAAGATGTTTCATTAATATTCGATTAAAATGGGTAATTTGACATGTTTTTTTATCTTTAGTGCGGACAAACCTCGCTCGCGCGAGAGTTAGCGATAGCGCTCTCGTGTGTTAATAATAGGGCGGTCTCCGACCGCAAGCTACGAAAAACTCTGCAAAAAATAAAAATAATATTTAACTTGCTTTTGATTTGTAAAAATGGATGATAAGAATCCTTTGGATTATTGCGGTTAAAAACCGCCTGATTTTGTACACACGAGAGCGCTTCGCTAACTCTCGCGCGAGCTAAGGACTTGGTGCGAGCGAGGGCCTTTTGTACAAAAATAAACCACGGATATTTATTTTATTATTAGGACGTCTATAAACATTAAAATCCAAGTGACTTATTTCATAATAAAACTTAAGTTGTTTTTAAGAATAATGATTTAGATTACTTACATAATAGGCTTGATAAATTATGAGGTAATATCACTTTGTAAGACTTTCAAAAGGTAAATACAAATTTCTCATAGTTTAAAATTCGCCCATCATCATTTTATAATGCTCTGGATGCCCCATTTGGGTAAATATCTTTTTAAATACCTCAAAGTATTTATCAACAGTCATATTTTGATGTTCAATAAATAAGTCATCAGGGACGCTATGTGACCCGTCATTAATCCAACTTAACAAGGACCTACATATCTCCCGATCTTGTTGGTTATCAAATTTTTTAATCAAATCATCATCACCAAATTTGCCTAATATCTTAAAATAGTTTTCTATGATACGACGCATAGTATTTTGAATAGTTATGCCTGAACTATTATCCTTGTTCTTTAATTCTTGCCACAACAATTCATATGAATTGTGTATCGGGTTTCGCATTCCGAATGATTGAATTGCAGAAACATTATTGTTCCTTCTCAAAATCCAATATGCTGTATCTCCATTTTCTGGTGTTCTGCCATCCACAAAGGAAACTTCTTTATGGAAATATACATTATGGGTAAGTAGGATCATTTGTTTGATATTTCCTTCGTTTTTCTTTATTGATTTTATGATTTCCTTAAGCAAAGAGCTTACCACGAAAAGAACATTACTATCTAAGCTGGAAATAGGATCATCTACTACTAAAATTCTTTCTTCAGTAATAGATTCTTGATTAGTACTTCCTTTAGCCAACTGTAAAAAGTACAGAAATGTAATAAACGTTATCTCTCCTTCGCTCAAAGTAGATTCTGCAATTGATCCATCTTGTCTTTGAATTTGATACTGATTTATTGCAATTTTTGATGGAACAATTTCAAAGTTAAAAAAGCCATATGATTTAAGAATACGGTTTATTTCATCTACTGAAGGCTGCACACTTGTAACATTCCTATTTGCATCCTTAAGTTTTTTATCAATATCAAGGTGGCTTTCTATTAAACTTTGATATTGCTTTTGAAGCGCACCAATTCCACGTTCCATACCATTTATCTTCCTCCTATATAATTCAATTCCCGCCCTGTTTTCCTCTGCTAAATAATTCCAAATGGACTTAATTAAATCCTCTCGTTCTTTTGCGTAATTTGAAACGATGGAATTATGTATATTGATCGCAACATTAGAGGATTCAATAATTTTCTTTATGTTATCGGCTTGTTCGTTTGATGAGATTAATTCAAAACTTCGACTTGGCTCTTTGATTTTGTTTCCTAGGAACTCTTTGTTTGAGATAAACTGACTTGTTAATGTTTTTAGGTAAGCGGTAAATTTTTCAACGTTAAGTTTAGTTTCCAAATAATTTTTTTCCGTGCTTTCAATTTGTTGTAAAACATTGAGTAGGTTCTGTACAATAAGATTATATTCTGCAGCAAGTTTCTTTACTAATGTTGTATCAATAGTAAATGTTTCATCAAAATAGTTATCTAATTGTTTTTTAAAATCCTTACTTATTGTTAATTGCTGGCAAAAGGGGCAGGTTTCATCTTCTTGCAGGTATGATTTGCCTTCAAGAACCCAATCATTCAAATTTAGTTTTTGAATCAATCTTGAAATTTCAACATCTGCTTTTCCTAATATTTTTTTACCCCATATTTTATCATTTTCAATTTCAATCAGGCGTTTAAAATCAATTCCTGTGATAAAATTCATTGCAGTTGGTGCTTCCCCGAAAATTGTTTTTGCCTTTTCTTTTAATTCATCATAAGATTTTGGTTTGGTGATCTTTGTTTGAAACTCCGTAAGAATTTTACTCTTAAAAGTTTCTTTTTTCATAAAGCCTACAAAAGCTTCCTTAAAATCAGTTTCATACTTTTTATAAATATCTATCCAGACGCTTTCTCTGAATTCATTTTCGAGCTCCTCTTTTGTTGCTATTAATGTATCTAATGCTACTTTTTTCTTTATCCCTTTATCTTTTAACTCAGCTAAAGCAATTTGCATTTGATTTATTGCTTCAATTTGTTCTTTAGAGGCTTGACCAAGAGTAAAAACACCCACAATATTGCCCTTCCCAAAATTTCTCTCTCTAAAATCTTTATTATAGACCAAGGCATTTATTACTAATCCATTTTGCCAAAGAAGATCACAATCGTCAAATAGGCTTTCTGCTGGCTTGTCAACTAGCTTCGTAATAGTTGTTTTACCGCTTCCATTTACGCCATAAATGAAGTTTATTTTCTTTAAACCAGTAATTGCTACACCTTCATTGTCATATGTAGCGACATTTTTTAAAGTGATACTTTCAATCATTTATTAACTTACTTAAAGGGGTACAATATTTTAATACTTATTAAGCTTGAATTTGTTTCGCTATAATCTCTATTAAAATTAATTCTTTATCATTTTCATAGAATACACTACAACTTCCACAATTGATTCCTTCTTTACATTTGCTTTACTCAGGGAAACCACATTATAGCCAATCTCCACCCAATAGTCCTACACGCTTATTCCCATAGATGCTTCCTCTCCGACTTCATCCTCCTCCAACTGAAATCAATATTCAATTATCCCTTCAGACTTCTTTATTTTTAATCCAAAAAATACTTTTTTATTAACTTCAAGATCTAATGACGAATTTAAGAATTTTAATTCAAATACAAATCATTTAACATCAATGCTTAAATAAATTTTTAGCCGGATATTAATTAAAGATTTAAGTAAATAATTTACTTAAAAAATATTATTTGTTTAATTGTCAACCTGTTAACAATATCATTATTTTTGTGTACCCCAATTTAGGGAGCAATTTTTCCCTGAAAATATTATCATTTCTTTCATTCAGCGCTCCCCTCCCCCTCCTTTTTTTGACAACTTCCTAGCCCTTATCGTTATTCGGGTATGAATGCAGTTTGTACCGAAATTATTTCCTTATTATCTCAATCTTATGATTTGAGGGAAATTTGTGCCATGGAGCATATTCCCGATTATAATACCGTTTCTATGTGGCTCAGCAATAGCATGTACAATGATAAATTTGCTGAATTCAGAGCGCATTATGCCGAAACCAAAAAGAACTTATTAATGCTCATGGCGGATGATGTGTATCATTCTGCGAAACAATTACCCAAACATACTTTTTTAAACACAAAAACAGGAGAGGAAAAAATCCAAACCGGCGTATTGCAGGCACATAAAGAATTGCAAAGTGCTTATAAGGTACAATTAAGTACTTTTAAAGATTATGGCAAAAGCACCGGCACTGCAAAAAGCAAGGAGGCTCCCCGAGGTCAATTATATAAAGACATGATATCATTAGGACATTTTTCTAAATTCCCCATAGAAGAAGAACATTACCGCTACGTCAGCGGAAAACTGGAATTAGCCGTACCCGTCAGCATGGAGCAAGCGACAATATTCTCAGGTATTCCTGAAGAAGATCTATTAAAATTAATGCGTCAGGAAATCACCACTTATCAAGGCGAAGAGATTTTAGATAAAGAACATCTGAATTGCATTATCTTGCCCAATTTCAAACAAACAGAAATATTGCATCTGAATAAATTTTATCATACCACCGACCAATTAAACAGAGCGCCCCTACCTTCCTGCACCGAACTGGAAAACGGTCGCCCGATAGATAAAATAATCGGAGACAATATACACCCGAAATTAGTTCCCTATATTCGGATCGATGATTTAGGATATTATAATTATTTAGGCATCAGCAAACGCGACCAGCATTTATACATCATGAGCAGATGGCCCAAAACCGATTGCTGGATCCACAAAACCAATGGCTCCGTGATTTATGAACCTTTGGAATAAAAATAAGAGGCACGTTCGAGTTTAGCGAAGCGCTCTCGGATGTTAATAATAAGGCTCCGCTGCGGCGGATGACCGCAAGCTTCGAAAAATATACCTCAGATAAAAATATAACATCAAACCTCAGCGAACTTAATATGTTTTGACGAAGTCAAAACTCCTCACCTTAGCAAGGGGAGGTGGACGCGAAGCGGACGGAGGGGATGGTTATCAGAGCCAGAAACAGTAAAAGAGCAAATAATTATTTATTTACAAAAAAACCTCAAACTTTTTTTGACATTCCTCACCCCATCATCGTTAAGCTATTTATAAACGATGATATTTTGAATCGCTATTGTAAAATAATACTAAACGATCTATCTCGGGGGGTGAGCCTATTCGATTTGTGCGAACGCCCGGGGATGCCTTCGGTTTATGTAGTCAAGCAATGGC
>CAIKRV010000026.1 GCA_903829945.1 uncultured bacterium
CCAAAGGGAAATTATTAAAATATTATTATAAAATATTATTTTATGTATTGCGTCAATTCCCTTCCAAGCGAATATCCATCGTTGTAGTATCTCCATACTTTTATCAATATTTCACTACTAAATTTCCGAAAATACCAGTTTTTTTATTTCCGAATTTATTTGATACGGCCTACTACAATACTTTTAAGCAAGATAGGAATCCGAATAAAATTCTTTTAGGACAATATTCCAAAAAAATGGATCCTTCCATTTTTAAATTGGCAGCACTCCTGCATCAGGAGGGCTATCAATGTTTCTTTTGTACCTTACGGCAAGAAGAAGCTGCTCAGCATGAACATTATGAAATTAAAAAGCTTAGTTTTGAAGATTATTTAAATGCAATGGCATCCTCTTACTGTTCATTATCCTTATCAGGGGTCAAGGAAGGCTGGCCAAGAATGGTGCATGAAAGCCTACTGGTGGGTACTCCCGTTATCGGATTTCAAACCGGTGGCTTGGGCGATTTATTAATGGCTTCTAATTCCTATATTGTCCACGATGCCTATGAGGCTTTTCATTTAATAAAAGAAGGCAACTTGAAATTAAATTTGCCTTTGGATTTTGTAAATAAATATGATATATCCGCGAGCACTGCGTTTTTGGAACCGATTATAAATTATTTGGAATAAAGTATGCCGGAAATTTCTGTCATTATGCCGGCTTATAATGCCGAAGAATTTATCGCCGAGGCTATAAAAAGTATCTTGGACCAGGATTTTAAGGACTTTGAGTTTATTATTATTAATGATGGCTCTGATGATGCCACGGAAATAATTATTCATTTGTTTCATGATGCCAGAATCCGCTATTATCGCCATGAGGAGAATTTGGGAAATAATATTACCAGAAATGAAGGCATTACGCTAGCCACCGGAAAATACATCGCTATCATGGATAGTGATGATATTTCGATGCCGTATCGCTTAAGGATGCAATATGAATATTTAGAAAAACATTGGGAAACTGATTTTGTAGGCGGTGCAGTAGAATGGTTCGGTGATGCTGAAGCTAAAATTGAATACCCTACCGTAAATCCGGAATACCTGAAGGCGGCACTTTTTTTTAAAAATAAAATTTTGCAGCCCACAATTATGTTTCGTAAAAAAATGTTTGAAAAATATGCACTTTCTTGGAAGGCAGAATGGGAAAACATGGGGGATTACGAACTTTGGTTTACTGCTAAGCAAAAGGGTTTATGTATTGAAAACTTAAAAACAGTTTTAGTAAAATATCGGAAATCAGCAGGGCAGATTGGCACCAGAAACATCAAAGACCGTGAAGAAAAGCTTTTGAAATTTTTGCACGCGCGCTTATCCTTATTAGGATTAAATTTTAATTCCGCTGATGAAGCATTGCTATTCTCTTTTATTCGTACCCGCATAGTAGTGGATGAATCTACTTTTCAACGTATCCGTGAAATGCTGCGGGCCATCGAATCTGCCAATAATAAACGAAAATTATACTCCAGACATGCCTTCAAAGCAGCCTTATTGTTTTATTATATCCGATTAGGAAAATATTATTTTAAGGACTTTAGTCATAATATAGTTTATTATATGTCGTATCTTGCATGGAAATTCTTTAGAGCCGGACTCAGAGCTTCTGTGCTATTTCTTAGAAATGAAGTTTTGTACCGCTAAATATTAGAATTTCAATTAATTATGCCCTTATATCGCAGTTGTAAATTTTCTTTGGTATTTTTATTCTTGTCCTTAGGTGCTGTGTGTAGCTATGCTCAAAATGCTGCTGCCGCCAAAGCTCCTGCGGCCAATAACAATGCTGCAACTCCGGCAGCAGCGGTTAAAGCCAAAAGTACTTCCGCACCCATTAAAACAATTGGCAACGGCAGAGGCGGCTCCTATATGGATGAAGATGAAAGCGGCATTAAGAAAGTGCGCAAACGTAAACAAAGAGCTAAACGTGCCGAGGAAGAAGAAATCCGTCAGTGGCAGCTGAATGTTTATAAAAAGTAATTATTTTTTTCTTTAAGCTTGGAGGAAACTTAAAATTTCTTCTACATATTTCCGATCATTACTGAGTCTGGGTACTTTATGTTGGCCGCCCAATTTGCCACGGCTTTTCATCCATTTATAAAAAGTACCTTTATTGACTTTATGCACCACCGGTTTGCGCAATGCCATATTTAAATGTCTTTTGGCCTCATAATCGGAATTAATTTCTTTTAAAGTACCATCCAATAAATCTATAAATTCGTCCAGATTTTCGGGTTCGGTCTCAAATTCTATAATCCATTCATGAGCACCATTGCCATGTTCCGAAAAGTAAATCGGCGCTGCCGTATAATCACTCACCACACAGCCCAATTTTTGACTGGCGGCACTGATGGCTTTCTCGGCATTATCTACAATGACTTCTTCTCCAAAGGCATTTATAAAATGTCTGGTCCTGCCGGTGATAGATATTCGATAAGGATTCAATGAGGTGAATTTAATAGTATCACCGAGCATATACCTCCACAATCCGCTATTGGTGGATATCAGCAAGGCATATTGTTTATCCAATACAACTTCTCCTAAGGTATAAGCACGGGCGCCTTCCTTATGCGCATCTTCTACCGGAATAAATTCATAAAATATTCCATAATCCAACATCAATAATAAATCCTTGCTATTGATGCTATCCTGTATTCCGAAAAATCCTTCCGAAGCATTATAAGTTTCCATATAACGCATGGTATCGCTGCGGATTAATTTTTTAAACAAATCATCATAAGGCTTAAAACTTACTCCTCCATGAACATATAATTGCAGTCCCGGCCAAATGTCTGCTAAATTATCTTTACCGGTAAGCTCAAATAATCTTCTAATCAGTACGATGGTCCATGTGGGTACCCCCAATATATTGGTAACGTTTTCATGCATTACCACCCTGGCCATTTCATCAATTTTCTTTTCCCAATTATCCATCAGTGCAATGGATAGGGAAGGGGTACGTTTAGCCTCCGCCCAAAGGGGTAAATTTTGTAATAATACTGCGGATAAATCCCCGTAAAAACAATCTTTATTAAACTTACTGACCTGATGACTGCCCCCAAGGACCAATGATTTCCCATCTACTAAATTGGCATCCGGATATAAGGAATAATAAATGGCATACATATCCTTACCTGCTTTATAATGGCAATCTTGTAAGGATTCCTTACTGACCGGAATAAACTTGCTTCTATCCTCGGTAGTTCCGGATGATTTTGCAAACCAATTAATGGTGCCGGGCCAAAGTATATCCGATTCCCCGTGCATCATTCTTTCTATAAAGGGCTTCATGGAATTGTAATCCTGAATAGGTACCCTTTCCATGTATTCACGATGATTATTTATATTTTCAAAACCATAGGTTTTCCCCCATTCTGTATTGCTTGCCGAGCTGATGAGTCCCTTCCATATCTTATCCTGTACCAGCCATGGTTCGTCATGAAAAGCCTCAATCTGACCCATTCTGTCTAGTATTAACCACTTAAAAACGTTATTCAACAATCCCATACCGGCGCAAAAATCTGAAATTTATGCAAAAATGCGCTAACTTTTGCATTATCTAATTTCGTTGGCAAGATTTTTAAATCAATATTCCGTTAAATTTGCAAGCTAAAGTATCCTGACTCATGAAAAAATATTTTGCATTATTCCTCCTTATCTTGTGTATAGCCTCCCACGGCCACGCACAAAATAAAAATGGCTACAAAGTTGGCGATGAAGCCATTGATTTTAATCTTCCCAATACCTCCGGGAAGTTCATCTCTATGAGTATTTATAAGGAAGCCAAAGGTTTTATTCTTATATTTACTTGCAATCATTGTCCCTATGCCAAAGCGTATCAAGAACGCATCAAGGTCTTATCAAAAATGTATGCACCGCAAGGTTATATGGTCATCTGTATCAATTCCAATGATCCGGCGGCCAATGAAAGCGATTCCTATGATAGCATGAAAGTACGTTATAAAAGTGCAGCCTTCAATTTCCCATATTTATGGGATGGCGATCAGCATATAGCAAGTACCTACGGTGCTACGAGGACGCCCCATGTCTTTGTATTGCAAAAGCAAGGCTTTGAAAATACCAATAAATTTATGGTAAGGTATATCGGCGCCATTGATGATAACTATGAAGATGCCACTAAAGTAAAGGAAAAATATGTGGAGGACGCCGTTAATGCGCTGCTAAAACATGAGTATCCTAAAGTGGAAAATACCAAGGCGATTGGTTGTACCATTAAATGGAAAAAGAAATAGGGCTGATCATTATTTCCGCTCTGTAATCATGCTTAAAAAACCCTATTCCTTTTTTTATAAATGGCCCATGGCTTTGTGCTTGGCCATGATTGTAATTTTTGGCTCATTTACAAATGCCGAATGGGAATTAATTAAAAATGAAGATGGGATTAAAGTCTATACCAGAATGGCAGCCCATACTTCCATTAAGGAATTAAAAATAAATACAACTGTACATTGCAGCTTAGCGGCAGTGGTCAGTTTACTGAGTGATGTAAATTCCTATAATGATTGGGTATATAATTGTAAGGATGCTAAAATAATAAAACATATTTCCAACAATGAAATGTATCGGTATCAAGTAACCAAAGCACCTTGGCCGGTATCTGATCGGGATTTAATTACCCATACCCTCATCAGGCAGGATGCTGCTAAAACCGTTACTATTACCGGTGAAGCCATGCCCAATTATTTAGCCATAAATAAAAATTTGGTTAGGGTGCACCTGATGGAGGAACGTTGGGTGCTTACGCCAATGAAAGGCGGAAATATTGACGTATTATACGAATTAAAAACGGAGCCCGGCGGGGCCGTTCCCAATAGTATTTTAAATATGTTTATTGTGGATGGACCCTTGCAAAGCATTAAAAATTTTCGTGCTTATGTGCATCATGCCAAGTACGAAAATGCAAAGCTGAATTTTATCAAAGAGCTTTAAAATTCTAATTAATTACAAAATACAGGATTAGGTACAAAAAAAGCCCCCGCATCAGCGAGGGCTTTTCTAATTATCTAAGCTTAGCCATTATGCTAATTTTTCCATTAAATCCACTACACGAGTAGAATAACCCGCTTCATTATCATACCAACCTACTACTTTAACGGTATTACCGATCACCATAGTAAGTTCAGCATCAAAAATACAAGAATGAGTGTTGCCAACAATATCAATAGATACGATTGGATCGCTGCAATATTCCAAAATACCTTTCATGGCACCTTCGGAAGCTTTTTTGAAAGCCTCTTTAATTTCCTCCACGGTAGCAGGTTTTTTCAAAATGGCAGTAAAATCCGTTACAGAACCGTCAGGAATAGGCACACGCATAGCATTTCCGTTCAATTTACCTTTTAAGTGAGGCAATACCAAACCTACAGCTTTAGCCGCACCGGTACTGGTAGGAATAATGCTATAAGCAGCGGCACGCGCACGACGAAGGTCTTTATGAGGAGAGTCTTGTAATTGTTGATCAGAGGTATAAGCATGAATGGTAGTCATGAAACCACTTTCCAAACCCCAATGATCGTCCAATATTTTAACCATAGGTGCTAAGCAATTGGTGGTACAGGAAGCATTGGAAAGAATATCTTCAGAACCATCTAAAGTATTGTCATTCACACCAAGTACTACGGTTTTCATATCCCCGGTAGCAGGAGCAGAAATCACAACTTTGCGGGCACCGGCTTTAAGGTGAGCACCGGCAGATTCTTTATCGGTAAAGCGGCCGGTAGACTCCAATACTACATCCACGCCAAGCTCTTTCCAAGGAAGTTGAGCAGGGTCTTTAATAGCATAAATTCGGATTTTTTTACCGTTAATAATGATGTTTTCAGCATCATGAGTCACGTTAGCTCCAAATTTACCATGAACGGAATCATACTTTAATAGGTGGGCTAAAGTTTTAGTGTCGGTCAGGTCATTGATGGCTACCACATCTATGTTATCACGTTGAAACATAGTCTTGAAAGAGAGGCGGCCAATTCTGCCGAAACCATTGATTGCTACTTTGATTTTAGACATATTTTATCTTTTAAAAGTTTGGAATTCATTCGTGCCGCAAAGGTACTTCATTTTTTTTTGAATTAATGTGAATTTTGAAATGAAATTATTCCTACCTTTGCGCTTCCAAAAACGAATGGCTTCTACCGGAAAGGTGAAGCGATTAAAATAAAATGGTCTGTTCGTCTAGGGGTTAGGACACCAGATTTTCATTCTGGTAACACGGGTTCGATTCCCGTACAGACTACAAGCGGAAATTAACAGATTTTAATTCTGGTAACACGTAAGGTTCCCTGTCTGCCGCCAGGCAGGGATTCCCGTACAGACTACAAGCTAGAGCCGTTCATTGAGCGGCTTTTTTTATTATGCCAGTTTTTGTTTACGCCATATATTCTACTACCTCAGATCAAATTTATGTTGGGATAACTGATAATGTTTCAAGACGTTTGAATGAACATAATAGGGGCAAATCGAAATTTACTCAATCTTTTATACCTTGGATATTATTTTATAATGAGGAATACCAATCATATTCGGAAGCAAGAACAAGAGAGAAAAAGTTGAAAAATGCAAGCGGGAAATTATTTCTGCGGCAAAAATTAACAGATTTTAATTCTGGTAACACGTAAGGTTCCCTGTCTGCCGCCAGGCAGGGATTCCCGTACAGACTACAATCAAGTGCCACTCGAAAGGGTGGCTCTGTTTATTGTAGTCACAGCGTTCATAAGTTTTTCGCTTGTAAAGTGATAGATATCCTTTGTCATACGGGCAGCTCCCTTAAGCGGTGCAGAGCTTTGCTGAACAAGAAAAATCTATGTTAAAATGAATACTCTTTACCAACAGCCAATCCCTCTGAAGTTTTCCCAATCATCATTATCATTCTGCCGGTTTGCTTGTCGACGAGATATCGGTATTTTGGTGCCGTCTTCCAATAGATAATGCTTGTCATTTTTCACCGGATTCTTGGCCATATTTACACTATAAGAGCGATGTGTTTTTACAATCAAATCATTATTTATAAGTTCCAATACTTTTTGCATATTTTGTGATATACAAATTTTGCGTGCACCAATTAAAAACACAAGCGTACTAGAGCCCTCAGCTTTTAAGAAAAGGATTTCTTTATTCTGAAAAGCATGATCATTTAAAATGAGTTTTACTATTTTTTTATTACGCGCCGTCAATATTTTAAATAGAAAATTAACACAATAAAAAACACGACAAAGTATAAATACAATGTTTATTGCTTTCCTTTAAGATCCTTTTGTATATAGATGCCGTACGCCCCTATATGCCTTATTCAAAAATTACTTTTCTAGTAGTATTACTGCCATTAGTATTGATAATTTTTAGCAAGTACATACCATTGGAAATATCTTGTTTATTAATTTGCAAAAATCCTGTCCCGCTGCATTGATAAATAATGCTTCCCTGTAAATTATACAAAACTAGTTTGCTTGGCAAATTACTGCCTGTTTTAATGTTCATTATTTCATGGGCAGGATTGGGATAAATATAAATTCCTGCTTTATTTATATTTTCATCCGCTACTGCCGTTATTAATGTGTTACTTAATTTAAGTAAGTATGGATTTTGTATATTTAAAGTATAATTTATAACATAGTCGCCCACAAAAGCAAATCCATTATCAGCAGTAGCAACCATATCATTAAAACCACCAGCCCAAATATGTTTAGACCCACAAACACTATCGATCCCTGTTCGTGATTGCAATTTCCCATTCATATTATAAATATTTAACCATGAATTACTAGATAAATAGGTACCAGTATTATCATACCAAAAAACAGCAATATTGGAATCACCTGTAATGGCAATTTTCTTTATTTGGGGAAGATTATCAGGGTCTGATGGCACATTAAGGTCTTTTACATGAATACTCCAAAGGGTATCAAAATTTTTATCATATCTTACCAGCAAAGGCCAAGGATGGCTAAGATGTAATGTTCGATCTGTTGCAATTAGCACTCCGCTATCAGGAAGAATAGTAACGCTTTCTACAATAAAGTCCATATCCTTTAGGTAAAGTGGAGTTGTAATTATTTTATCCAGTAATAAATTTCCATTCAAATCCAACCAGTTTAAATGCAAACCTACAGACCTTTTATTATATCCTAGAGAGCTTAATAAAAGTTTGTTTTTAGTAATGTTTAGTTGAAAAGATGTACTATTACAAGTATCATAATAATCTTGTCTCCAAATCAATTTTCCGCTGGTATCCAATTTCCAAATAATAAAAGAAGAATCCGGTGCGTAAGGAGATTGTCCATAAATATAAAAACATTCGCCGGGAAGGTATTTAACATGAATTTCAGGATGGGTTATGGCCACGGAATCCAAGGCACTAACTTTAAATTTTAATAAGGCTGTATCCATATTATTCCCATTGGTATCACAGCTCAATTGGTCCACCAATACATATCCGGGACTAATTCTGGCATCATATACTAAATACTTGTTACCATTTACAAAACTTATATTTTGAGGATTAGGAAGATAACCTGTTCTATCTCCTGCGTCAGAGGATTTATAAGAAGCAAATGAAAAAATACTATCTCCTTTTTCTGTTACCTTATTTAAGGTTAAATATCGATGAACTTTATTGTTTTTTATGGCAACTCCAGCATAACCGGCAACCAAATATTGATGGTTTTGCAATTGCATTATTAAACTACCAAAATTTTGAGCAGAAGCAGTATCCCTTAGTAACTTTCCAAATTCAAAATACTGGGCTTGCGAGTAACTGCTAAACAATACCATAAAAAAGTATAGACAAAAGATTGTTTTTAATTTCATAGTACCTGAACTATTTAGTTTTAACAAAGATAATAAATAAATGATTGTGAGAATTACCGTTCACAAGATTTTTTAACCGCTTACAAAATTTGATCTTGTTGCATATTTTCTTTTTAATAAATTGGTTGTAAATATTATTTAATTATGAAAAAAAGAACCTTATTTTGTACG
>CAIKRV010000027.1 GCA_903829945.1 uncultured bacterium
CCGACACCTAAAATAAAATCACGTTCATGACCCTTGAAGGTATTAATTTTTGTAGCATAATTATCAATAATACGACCAAAAATATAAGGGTCCAATAGAGAGAATATCTGATTAACGGCAGCCAATAACAATGCAAGCATCACAATGGGCCAAAATAATTTTAAATAATTATATAGAATTTTCATGAAACAAGGTTAAGTAAATAAAGACGAATAAGATGAAGAATTATTTTCCTAATGACACAATTTTATCAAATTCAGCCTTGGTTACTGGCATTACGCTCAAGCGACCAATACGAATTAACATCATATCTTTTAAGGTCTTTTCAGCCTTAATTTGGTCTAAAGTAACCGGAATTTTTAAAGGCTTGTCGGGAACAACTTCTACGGCGCTCCAAGTATCATCATCAGCGCTAGGATCAGGAAAAGCTTCTTTACTAATTTTTGCAATTCCCACTACGGCTTTTTCAGAAACACTATGATAAATCAGCGCCTTATCCCCTTTTTTCATAGCACGCATATGGTTTCTTGCTGCATAATTTCGAACCCCATCCCATGTTGTTTTACCCTCTGTTAATAGGTTGTCCCAACTAAAGGTTTCAGGTTCAGTTTTCATAAGCCAATAGTTCATAATATACACTTAATAAGCAACAAATATAAAATATTTATAATTAAGCCTGATGCATAATCATAGAAAGAAATTCATCCTTACGGCGAGCGGCAATTGGAATAATAGCTTTATTGCTCATCACCACTACCCCACCTTTACGATCTGGAATATATTTCAAAATTTCCGTCAAACTAATAATATGCCCTCTATGGGATCTGAAAAATGAAAATGGCATTAATAATTCTTCACATTCATTCAAACTTTTATTCAAATGAATTTCCTTTCCACTTTTTAAAAATAACACCACTTTGGTTTCATCATCTATGGAGGCATGAATTATTTCTTCAGGTTCCAAAAACACATATCCTTCCTTGGCATTTAATACTAATTTTCGCTTTGCTGTTATTTTTTTATTATTGTCAAATAGTTTTTTCTGTACCCTATGTATTGCTTCTTTTAAAGTATCAATATCAATGGGCTTTAAAATATAATCTGTAGCGGAATAACGTATAGCATCAATAGCATATTGATTAAAAGCAGTAATAAAAATAATTTCAAAAGCAATGGAATCAAATTTTTTCAATAATGAAAAACTATCATGAGGAGGCATGATAATATCCAAGAATACAAGATCCGGTTTTAATTCATTGATGGCAATAAATGCAGCATCAATAGAATCTGCTTGGCCAATTTCAATAACATCCGGAAAATATTCTTTCAGAATTAAAGAAAGATTTTCCCTGCTATACTTTTCGTCATCAATAATTAAAACTTTAATCTTCATAGGGGCAATATAAGTTCCGCACTAGTGCCGGCAATTTCGTTATACTCATTATAAATATCAACATAATTTAAAGAACAATTTTGACCCATGATTAAACCAATTAAACTTAAACGTTCCATGACTAACTTTGAGCCGGTAGATACATGTTTTACGTGTTTTCCTTCGTTTAATTCTTTGGCGCGCTCCCTCCCAATTCCGTTATCCTTAACCGTTATAAACAATTGCTTGTTTTCAGCACGAAAATTAACTACAATTTCACCATGATGTTGCAATGCTACCAAGCCATGAATAATTGAGTTTTCTATAATCGGTTGAATTAACATCGGCGGGATGCGCATATTTTTCGGATCAATGCTTTTATCTAATTGAAAAATAAAATCCACCTTTTTATCTAATCGCAGTGATTCCAAATCAGTATATATTTTCAGGAAATCTAATTCTTCCTGGATACTGATTGTTTCCTTAGAACTATTTTCAAGGGTGGACCGAATTAAAGACGCAAATTTAGATAAGAATGAATTTGCAATTATTTTTTCATTGCTATTAATAAAATGTTGGATGCTATTGAGAGCATTAAAAATAAAATGTGGATTGAGTTGTGCACGTAAAGAAGTTAATTGCGCCAATAATGCCAATTTTTTTTGAGTGCGCCTACGAATGGTACCGGCTACTGAAAAATAAATAATACTGATTAAAACTATAAATGCAAGCGTTACAAACCACCATCGCCTCCAAAATGGAGGAACAATGTAAATATGATAAATAAAGTTTTTCTGACTCCAATGACCATCACTATTGGTACCTTTCAGGTGAAAAATATAATGCCCCGG
The DNA here is from genome assembly GCA_903829945.1 of uncultured bacterium. Classification (GTDB taxonomy): domain Bacteria; phylum Bacteroidota; class Bacteroidia; order CAILMK01; family CAILMK01; genus CAILMK01. The sequence goes on from CAIKRV010000027.1 coordinate 2,224, forward strand.
GGCCAAATCCGAATAGGAAACATAATGTCGGGTTTTACTATAGGTCCAGCTGGTATCCAGACCTTCGAGCCTATACGCAAAATTGTTTTTTTCCGGATTAGTAAAATCCAAGGATGCAAATTCTATTGCAAAGGAATTTTCCTTGTACGGCAAGGTAATGCTTTTACCACTGATTATATCAGCCAAAGAATATTTATAAACCACATCAAATAAAGTTATGGTTAAATTAGGATTAAAATTACTCATGGTAATATTGGATGCATCTATATCCGTAATGCCTTCCGTACTGCCAAAAATCATATGATGATCCCAACCACCCCAGCAACTTTTATAATTAAAACAATTCCCGGAAAGACCATTTGAAATATTATAGGTTACCAAACCTTTTTCTTGCATTTCATCAAAAACACAAATACCATTAATAGTACTTACCCAAATTCGACCTTTTTCATCTTCCAACATGCCGGTAATAGAATTAGACGGCAAATTATCTTTGGTGGTATAATTACTGAACAAACCTAATTTTCTATAAAAATGACCCAATCCTCCATCAGTCGAACTGATCCAAAAATCGCCCTTTTTATCTTCCAAAATACCCCAAATATGATGTGCATGAAGTTTAGTAGCGCTATTTTCATCCGAAGTATAATTTTTAAAAAAAAGCTTTCCGGATTTATAAGATGCTTGAGATAATCCTTCATCAGTGCAAAGCCAGATATTTTTGTTTTTATCAGTATATATTCCCCAAATGGTATTGCTGGGCAAGGAATTTGAATCATTCCGAATATTAATATATTTATCCGCCTTGCCGGAAACTAAATTTAAGTAAAATAAACCTGAATCACGAACACCCACCAATAAATAACCCTTATCGAATCCGGCAGCTACGGACCAAATAGAAAAATACTGGGAATGAACCTTTCTGATGGGATTCTTTTCAGAAAAATATGAGCGTACAAATTTTTCGGAATGTTTATCAAAATCAAATAATCCGCGAGGAGAACAGATCCATAAATGTCCATCTAACTCCAATATAGCATTAATGTAATTGTAACCATAAATATTAGAATCTGCCAAAAATTTAAACTTATCGATTCGGCCATCGGGGTATATTTTTAAAAGCCCTCCGCCACTGCTCCCTGCCCATATAATATTATCCTTATCTTTAAAAACAGCCCTAATAGAATATTCATTAGCAAAACGTTCCATCGGCATACCAAAATTTCGAATTAAACCCCTTTTCTGCAAGTAATCTAATTTATTAACTCCTTTAGAAGTACCAATCCAAATAATACCCGCCTGATCTTCAAAAACGCAATTAACCAAATTGCTGGAAAGTGTTCTTGAATCAGGTTCCAAATTCCGAATATGAATAATATTATTTCCTTCAATTTTATACAAACCTGTACCATTATTGGATGTTACCCATATGATGCCATCACGATCTTCATAAACGTAACTCCCGCCAATATTCTTTTTAGCATTATTATAATTTATGGAAAAACTATTAATTAACTTTCCGGAATTGGATTCAAATTTTAATATATTTTTAGGGGTAGTAATCCATGTGAAACCGTGCTTATCCTCTAAGTTAGATATTAGATCATAGGAATAATGATACAATTCTTGTCGCGGATCACGGATAAGTTTTTTGGAAGCAAAATCATATAAATACAAACCGCCCCCATGGGTTCCAATATGAAATCCATGATTGCGATCATTAAAAAACTTAATAATAGAATTTGAAATTAAAACAGAATTATGAATATTATAACTACGAAAAGTTTTGACTTGAGGATTATACATAGTCACGCCGGAATCCTCGGTTCCTATCCAAATATTTCCCAATTTATCCTCACCCAAACTCAAAACATTATTACTGGAAATAGATTGATCCGGATTTTTGACATTGTACACAAAACGACTTATTTTTTCATCTTTGATGTCCATTTTACAAACGCCGGTACCCCTAATTCCGATCCATAAGTTACCCATTTTATCAAACATCAAGGTGCGAATAGCACCGGTAAGGATTGAATTTTTATTAGCAGGGTCATATTCATAATGAGTAGCTTTATAGCCATCATATTTATATAAACCATTATTGGTACCAAACCATAAAAATCCTTCCTTATCTTGAACCATACAAAATACACTATTATCCTTAAATTCAGGAAGATTTATATGATCGAACACTAATTTCGTTTCTTGTGCAAAAATTTTAGTGGCGCCAAGGATTAAGACTTGAATCGATAGTAAAAAAACAATAAAAAGGCGCTTAAAGGACATGTTCAAAATTTACATCCGAAAGTAGTCTTTTATTTGAAATGAACCAAATATCTTAAAAAAACAAAGCCCTAATTCAAAGAATTTAGGGCTTGATTGATACAATGATTAAAGTATGGTTTATTTACTTTTGGTTTTTTCCTCCTTACATCAAAAAAGCTTAATGCAATTTGTTTAAGCCCTACCGTTCAATATCCAACTATTCGAAATTGAAGATGAATTCGGGTTTATTGTATCTAAGGTCAAAAATACGCTACGCTTTACAGTTATAAAAAGGATATCGATGAATATACGGTAATCGCACTTGAACGGGAACAATTTCGACTTGAACGTGATTATAAAATCAGCCAAGCAAATTTAGTAAAACAAGAATTAGACAGACACTTTAACTATTTTTCCTGAAAAGATAGCTTTGACTGACAATTTGTCGCACTAATAACTAATTTTGCGGCAATTTCGGCTTTGGCATAGTATGTGACATTGCAAGTGAGAAATTAAAATTAAACTCAAAATTTAAAATAGTAAAATTATGGCAGTAACAGTAAAACCTCTAGCGGACAGAGTTTTAGTTCAAGCAGCAGAAGCGGAAACCACCACAAAATCAGGTATCATTATCCCTGATACAGCAAAAGAAAAACCTATGAAAGGTAAAGTAATTGCTGCAGGACCGGGCAAAAAAGATGAACCTACCAGTGTTAAAGTTGGAGATGAAGTACTTTATGGCAAGTATGCCGGAACAGAAATTCATGTAGATGGTACCGATTACCTAATCATGCGTGAATCTGATATATTAGCCATTATTGGTTAATTTTTCCTACGCTTTAAAAAATAACTTAAACAATATTAAATAACTTAATTAAAAATAAAATAGCAATATTATGGCTAAAATGATCAAATTTGATACTGAAGCAAGAGATGCCCTAAAGAAAGGGGTTGACGCATTGGCAAATGCAGTAAAAGTAACCTTGGGCCCAAAAGGGAGAAGATAACACAGCAGGAAGGAACTTACAGGGTACAGACTTACTGTGTAGAAGGAGCAGAATATGAAGACTGAATGTAATACTGTCAACACTCCTCTCCTCAAATATTTATTTGCACAATTACTTACAATGAAACGTATTATTAGAAAAAATACCCATAGCAGCTACCAGCTACTACATCTTCTGTTTCTTTTAATATGTAACTATTATTCTTATTTTCATTAATAAAGACCAGTCAATGGCTAGCCATCA
>CAIKRV010000028.1 GCA_903829945.1 uncultured bacterium
CCCTTACATTAAAAGCGTTTTTACATTTAAATTCCTTTGCATTAAAAAAGCCTTGCAAGTTTTGCAACTTACAAGGCTTTAATTTTATTTTTACTTCGACATTCCGACTTGCGTAGGAACAGTAAAAATAGGGTTTGGCACCTGTGATCCCGCTGGGATTCGAACCCAGGACCCTTACATTAAAAGTGTAATGCTCTACCAGCTGAGCTACGGAATCGTTTTTTTAAACGAGGTGCAAAGTTACAATTTATGTCCACTTAAACAAAGCCTTGATTGGGATTTTTTGATTTTTAGGCTCTTTTTCCTATATTATTTTCCTATCCCCTTGAATATATGTAGGTTCACTCCAAATAATCATTTTGTTACTTTTGCAAGGTTTTTATCTTTTTTGTAACATTTTGCCCTTATCTTTTCGTATTTTTGCTCTTACTTGAAAGGTTCGGCAAAACTTTTCTAATTTTTAATCGTTAATTAATTGCTCAATTTACTACCTGGGCGGGCTATTTTGAATGGTAGATAAGGAAGAAAATTTATACGAAAAGCTCTTACTGGCGGAACAGCGTTTCAAGCTCTTACTTGAAAGTGCTCGGGATGGTGTTTATCAACTCAATCTCCTCAATGGCAGTTATGACTTTGTTAGTCCATCATTGGAACGATTTTCCGGCTATGCCGAAATTGAATTCCGGGCAGGTGGGGTAGAAATGCTCACGTCCTTAATTCATCCCGCGGATATTCCCGGAATTGAAGAGCATATCGCTCACCTTCAATCAATTAATAATCCAAATCTAGGTAGTCCTTCTATTGAATATCGCTTTAAAACTAAAGATAAAGGATATCGCTGGGTAAGTGATAGCCGCACCCTGATTAAATCTGACGATGGCAAAATTATGGCCATCTTAGGCAGTATCAGGGATATTAGTGATTTGAAGCAGAGCGAACTCCAAATGCGGGAAATTAATCGCCGCTACAAATATATATTCGAGAAAAATCCTTTGCCGATGTGGGCCTATGATGCTGATAGCCACGCTATACTAATGGTCAACCAAGCGGCTATTGAAAAATATGGCTTTACAGAGGAAGACTTTTTAGCGATGACAATGGAGGATATTAGTCCTAGCAAAGAAAATCGCCAACATCTGCCTATCAATGGCTTAGATGATGCAGGTTCCTTTAGTGGCGAGCGTTTTCATCGCAAACGTGATGGCAAAATCATTACGGTAGAAGTGCTTTCCCATGTTATTTACATTAGTGGAAGATTAACGTATTTAGTTATTGCTCATGATGTAACCGAAAGACAAAGTGCTGCTAAATCATTAGCCTTACATGCCAATATTCTGAAAAATGTACAGGAAAGCGTTATTGTGATGGACCTGAACGGCAATATCAGTTTTTGGAATGAAGGAGCAGAAAGACTATTTGGCTATAAAAATGAAGAAATCAGCGGCAAAAATTATGAAGTGCTGCGTATCGAACAATCCGAAGGTGAATTTCGCAAGGACTTGGATACCGTTATCCTGCGCGGCTCTTATCATGGGGAAGTATGCGGTTTGCGAAAGGATGGCAGCGTAATTTGGTATGATTTGGACATTACCCCTATGCATGATCTGGAAGAGCGTGTAGCCGGTTTTATTGCCACGGCTAAGGATATTTCAGAACGAAGAAGAGTGCAGGAAGAATTGAAAAAATCTGAAGCCAACCTCAGGGCCATTTTTGATAATACTAATAAGGCATATATCCTTTTGGATAAACAATATAGAATAGTAGCATATAATAAAACCGCCAACGAAGGCAGTGCCATATATTTCAAAAAAGAACTGAAGGAGGGTGTTTCCATCCTGGAATATATTGAAGAGCGTGTAAAATATTTCCGCAAAGGATTTGAACATGCTATGCGTGGTCATAATATTTCCGCAGAACGAAGATATCGATTTGATGGAAATTTACTATGGTTTGAATTTACCTATAATCCGGTACAAACGCAAAAAGGTGAACTACTAGGCATTTGCTTAGGCATCTCCGATATTACCGAAAGGAAAATAAATGAAGAAAAAGTTCGCGAACAAAATACTGACCTTAAAAAGCTAAACGCCGAATTGGACAGATTTGTATACAGTGCGTCTCATGATTTACGTGCGCCATTATCCTCCATTTTAGGATTAATTGACATTGCCGAAATGGAAATAAAGGATCCGCAACCTTTGCATTATTTTGCAATGATGAAAGGAAGCATCAATCGTTTAAACAGGTTTATTCAGGATATTATTGATTATTCTAAAAATGCTCGATTGGAAGTAGCTAAAGAAGCTATAGATTTCCGAGAATTGGTGAATGAAGTAAACGAAGATTTGAAATACATGGAAGGGGCTGAAAAAATCAAATTTATTTTTGATTTGGATGAAGCTGCCGTAGTATATTCCGATAGAAAAAGAATAAAAATATTGCTCAGTAATTTATTGGGCAATGCAATAAAATATCATAACCTGAACCAAGACGAGCCGTTTATAAAAATATCCACACACTTGCAAAGTGCTAAGCTTGCAAAATTATGTATAGAGGATAATGGTATCGGTATTGCCAAAGAACATTTGGAAAAAGTATTTGATATGTTTTATCGCGCATCTTATAAATCTGCAGGTTCCGGACTTGGATTATATATCGTAAAAGAAATTGTTCAAAAACTTCAAGGAACCATCAGTGTAGATTCAGAGTTAAATAAAGGAACTAAATTTAATATTTTATTGCCTCTTGGTAATAAATAAGGATTAAATTACAGCACCTCGCTTTCCCGAAATTATTTAATTATATATAGTGATTTATCTCACTAATGGAATTAATGGGTATTGTTTTAAAAACTAACGCCACATCCCAATCCTACAAAGTGCGGATAAAAATTCTCTTTGCCCGGATAAGGTACATGCTGATCGCGATAAATGAACTCCATAATAAATGCGGTGTTATTCACTAAAGGAATTCTTGCTCCGAAAGTAAAGCCGAAAAAGCCGGTACCTTTAGGTAAAAATGCCGGTACGGGTTGACCTTCTCTATTACCGGATTGATAAGTGCCTGAAATAGGTAAATGATAACCGCCATGACATTCCAGATACAAGCAAGTTTGACGCAATTCTGGATCCGTAAAATAAAATCGATTACTGATATAAATTGGAATGCCTATATAATTTACCCGCGCGGTATCCGCAGCAGCCGTGTGCGATACAATTCCACTTCCAATTCCAAATTGATGATATTTGCCATTGGTAAAACACACCGTATATCGAATGGCTGAAATGGATTGACTTTCATCTCTACCGGCAGGACTGTTTAAAAATAATTCCCCGGTGATGTAATTGTATATTTTTTTGCGGGTAAAATCTCCATAAGGATTTTGGGTATATTGTGCAGAAGCCTCAACATAAAAAATGATCAGCAAGAGAATTATTAATATATTTTTCATAAGCGTGCTTCGGTTTAAAATTAAAAGGAGATCCCAAGATTAATACCCATAAAATCTGAAGCTTGTTTTTTATTATCAGGTTCATAGGGCACATGTTGATTTCTATATCCCAATTCAATAATATAATTTATTTCGCGGTATTCTTTTTTTCCGGTGAATCGCCAACCCAAAGCAAAACCATACAATCCGGTGCTGCGTACTTTCTGAGCATCCACCGGATCACCGGAATGTGCGCCGGACACCCAATCCGCAGAAACCGGTAAATTAAATCCGGCCAAGATGTCTAAATACAAACCTCCTTTAGTTTGATTTTCAATTAAATAAAATTTATTGGCTAAAAATACTGGGACACTAATAAATTTAACATTTCCACTATCCGAACGGATATTATGCACAGAAACACCCGCACCCAATCCAAATTGCTGACGGCCATTGGCAAAATAACTCACAGAATTAAAAGCTAATACATTGCTGCCTCCAGTGGAAAAGAAGAAACTTCCATAGGTATAATTGTATAATAATTTTTTGCTTTCATCCGTCTTTTCATCATACCCTTTGGTATAATCTGAAACTTGGGCACCTGCTCGTGCTGTAAAAAATAGACAGGAAAGAAAAAATATATATTTATACATACATAGGTTTTACTTAAACAAAGCTAAGTATTCTTTGCATAGGACGAAAAATAAATCAAGAAGGTTGTATGCGGCTTATTTCATTTGAAAATCGCACAGTAAAGGATAATGATCAGAAGCAAATTTTCCTCTTACGTGGGTATAAGTTGCTTTTAATTTTTTATCATGCAATATATAATCGATACGCAGATATGGTAGGTTTCCTGCATAGGTAGTCCCCAAACCATTATTGGTCGCTAAGAATGCATCCTCCAATGTTTCGGTGAGTTTAGAGTAGGTATAGGAAAGCGGAGTATCATTAAAATCTCCGCATAAAATAACCGGATATGGACTGGCATCCACAATTTTTCTAACCTCATCAGTTTGAAAGCTTTTTTTACGAAAAGCTTTCCGCATTTTATATAATGAAATTTTTAATAATTGAAAACGACTGAGTTTTCCGATACTGGAAGTATCTTCCCAATTGTATTCTCTGGGCTTTAAAGAAAAAGATTGGAAGTGAACATTAATTAATCTAACAGTATCTTTACCCCAAGGTACATCAACGTAAAATGCACCATTAGTAAGAGAATTATGAAACGGAATTCCTTTATAATTATTCAAAGGAATTTTAGAAAAAACCGCCTCGCCGAAATAATAATTTTTACCTGATTTAACAACGGTATGCTCTTGATAATATTTATAACCGTAGCGATGGATAAGTGTATCCATGATTTTAAATTTATCATCATATCGCGCTAAATATTCCTGCAAACAAATAATATCAGGGTGTTGCTCGCGGATATTTTTTAAAATAGCAAAAGCATCCTTCTTTTTGGCATACCACCCAAATCCCATCACATTATAAGTCATAATGCGCAATTGATGTTCGTGAGAAGTATTATGCGTCAGCGGATGAAATGCGTAGAGTTTACTTAGCGCCGGAATGGTACATAGCAGCCCGACAAAGGCAATGCACATGACGATATATTTGCGTTTAAAAATAAAAAATAAAAGAAAGGCCCCATGCAAGAAAAACCAAATGAAAAAAAATAATTTAATGAAAGAAGGCGGCCAAAAATATTTTGGATTTAAATAGGGTGCTACAATGGAAAGTAAGAGCATTAAAAAATTAATGCCAAAACACACATAAAGTGAGCGCCAGAGGAGTTTTTTTCCGGTATTCATTAATCTTCTTTACTGGCACGGAAAAGTATTTCCTTTTCATGCTGTGAAAGGCTATCATAGCCGCTGCTTGCTATTTTATCAAGAATTTTATCAACTTCATCCTGAGAAATTCTGCCCGGTCTTACAGGTGCATTGCGTCTTGGCGCATCATTATAAGAATGTAGCTTTACGGATTTGCGTTTAAATATATTCTGAATGCCTTCCAAAAGTTGATTGAGCCAAGCACCAATATCAGTGCCTTTTTGCAAGGTAATAATATATACATATCCAAAAAGGGAACCACCAAGATGTGCCAAACTTCCTCCGGTATTGGTAAATCCGATACTTAGAAAATCCAATACCACGAGTACTAAAACAATATACACCAAACGTACCGGTCCTATAATAATGAGGAAAACGGTATAACGGGGCAATAGTGTGCCTACAGCCACCAATATTGCCATAATGCTTGCAGATGCACCAATCAATTCGCCGTGACCATTGCGAAGGAAAGGAATGGTATTATAACCCAACATAAACATTAATGCTCCTGCTACTCCGCCTAAAATATAAACTGCTAATAATTTTTTATCCCCCAGATATTCTCTAAAAATACGACCGGCAAAAAGAAACATGATCATATTAAACAAAATATGCATGAATCCGGAATGCATAAACTGATAAGTAACTATGCTCCACGGTTTGTGCAAAAATTCCCATAGGGAGGAAGGAAATTGAAATAAAGTATCCACCTGGTCATGAATAGCAGGAGAAATACCAAAAATCAGCAAGACCACATAAAAGGCACCAAATAGGATAAAGGCAGCACAATTAATGGCAATAAGTTTATTCAGCACATTGCCGCTATGCAATACATACATCCTGAAATCCTGCCATAAAGTAGTGTCGCGCATAGTATTATAACCAATAAAATTAAAAAATGGTTACCATATTCATCCAATTAAAAAAAACATGTATCTGCAAAAATAAGTTTAATCTGAAATAAAAGCCTCCTTTCAGGAAGCAATTACGATAAAAAGCATAAAAATGCCGCGAAAGGAAAACCTTCGCGGCAAGTATTATAAAGCCGGGCATGGAGGCATATTAGCGCCTTCTGCCGAATAATCTAAGTAAATACAAGAACAAATTCACAAAATCCAAATATAGGCTCAAGGCTCCGAGAATGGCTAGTTTTTGGGTATTTTCAGTTCCATATTCCGCGCCGGAACCAATTCTTTTCAATTTTTGAACATCATAAGCGGTAAGTCCTGTAAACACCAAAACACCTACAAAGCTTAAAATATAAGAAAACTGCTCGCTATGCATGAATGCATTAATCACTGTAGCAATTACCAAACCGAATAAGGCCATAACCATTAAACTTCCAAATTTAGTGAGGTCCGTATTGGTGGTGTATCCGGCTATTGCCATGACACCAAACATCCCGCCTGCAATCGCAAAAATAGAATATATTGATCCTGCGGTATAGACTAAAAAGATAAAACTAAGACTCATACCGGTAAGTATTGAATAAACCAAGAAACAAAGGATAAGTAATGGGGCAGAAAGTCGGTTAAATCCAAAACTCATCAATAACACAAAACCAAGTGGAGCAAATAAAACAACATAACCAAGCGGCGTCATTCCTGTTTCGCCCACCAATAAGGTGATTAAAGATGAAGTTCCAAACATCCATGCGGTGATACCGCTAATAAAAAGTGCGGCTGCCATCCATGTAAATACTTTTGCCATAAAGTTTTTGGCAAGTTCTCCACTTTCGGTAAGGGAGGGTACTACATTAAATTCTGTATTTTCCATAATCAATATTAATAATTTCTAAATTCAATAAGCAAAAACTATGCAAATAGCCAATTTGTCAGGTAAAGATTAAATAAACTTAATTTTTCTGGCAGCAAATGCCGTCATTCTTAATAAAATCAAACCATGTTTAAACCTTGAAATATTGGTTTCTCCGTAGGTTCTTTCTCTATAACGTATAGGAAGCTCCACTATTTTTAAATTGAGTTTATATGCGCCAAAAATCAAATCAAAATCTCCAAAGGGGTCAAAATCCCCAAAGAAAGATCGGTTTTCGATCAGTTTCAAATAATCTTCACGGAAGATGACTTTGGTGCCGCATAAAGTGTCCTTAAATGGTCTGTCCAAAAGCCAGGAAAATGCTAAACTAAAAAACTTATTACCTAATAGATTCAGCGGACGCATGGCGTTTTTTTCCATGGCATAAACCAAACGAGAACCATTAATAAAATCGCCTTTCCCAGAAGCGATGGCATCATAAAATTTTGGTATATCTTCCGGCGGAACGGTTAAATCGGCATCAAGAATCATTAAAATATCCCCGGTGGCCATTTTAAATCCTTTACGAACGGCATCTCCTTTGCCTTTTCCATCCTGTTGTGCAATTTTAATATGATGGGTATCCTTGTATTTTTCTGCAATTTCCTGAATCTTTTGCCAAGTATCATCTGTGGAATTACCTTCAATAAAAATAATTTCGACCTCTTTTCCAAATTTAGGTAAACGCAAAATAGCATCTTCAATATTTCCACTTTCATTACGAGCAGGAATAACTATAGAAGTACTATATTTATTGGAATAATCCTCCTTAGAAATTCTATTTTCCGGAATAGCAAAATCATAAATATTTACACATAAATGTCTAATGATAGGCAGCTTGGCAATATATTTATTTAGTAATGGAGAAATAAGGGGAATATTGAAAGGAATCAACATTCGCATCGAGGTTCGATATACATCAAAACCTGAAAGAAATAATAAATTTTTTACATCGTGGCGGGAAAGCCAATTTTGTCGCGGGGTTCTTTTTTTAAGTCCTAAACTTTCACTTAAATTTAAAAACGGCTCCCATAAATAATTGTAGTAGGTAACAATGAGTTTGGTATGTTCATGGCAACATTTATGCAATTGCATAAATACTTCTTCTACATCATTTAGGTATCCGATGACATTAGATATAATTATTAAATCAAACTTTTCATCAATGGCTAAATTTTCGGCATCCATGACACGAAATTCTGTGTCAGCACTTGCATTTTTACGTGCTTCCTCAATCATGTTCGGACTAAAATCAATACCTAATTTTCTCTTGCCTTTAAGTTGATTAATTAATTCGCCGGTACCGCATCCAATTTCCAAAACGCTGATATCTCTATGCGAAAAATAATCACAATATTGAGTTATTTCATCCCAATAATAATGATGTTTTTTTCTATACGCTTTTCGACCGGAAGCAATACTTTCAAAATAGGAAAGATTATTGTTTTTTCGCAGTTTGGATAAGGTTTCGTTTTCTGTGCTCATTGTATATCTTAACTTGAATTCTCAAACCAAATATTGAGAATGCTGAAATCAATTATTAATTTTAAATAAATAGCTGGCATCTTCGCCTTCGCCTTCCTTGTGAATCATTTGCACTTTTTGAGGAAATTGTTGTCCTAAAAATTGAGCAATCTGTCCTAAATTTCTACCTCTAAATCCATCCACCATAATGTATCCGATTTTTCTTCGCTTAAAAATGGCCAGAATAGAATCTCCGTTTTCTTGACTTTTATCCAAGGAAGGCATACGTGTAAAAGAGCGTCCACCCGCAAAAATAGCCGCTTCTACCGGTTGCGCTGAAATAATGGAAGTACTATCTGCAGCATTTTGTCCTGACCATTCACTGGCTCTTAAAAAATTCGCTTTATTATCCGGATAACCGGCATATAAATCTCCTTTGGTATAGGCTTTAAATTGTCTGTTATTTTTTGATGCTGCCTTTAAACTAAATCCAAGTTCGAGTAAAATTATTAAGCATATAGCTATAGGCAATAATCCCTTTAATACGGCAATACCTCTTTCCTTGGCCAATTCATACAAACCATAACCTAAGCCCATAAAAATCATCGGAACATAAATAAATATTAATCGATCTTGGTTCCAGCTGCTTTGGAGTACCACGAAGGTTACTGAAGCTAAGGTACCAACATAAAGCATCATAAATAACATAGAAGGATTATGTTTAAAGGCCATCCAAATTCCCAATCCATATAATCCTATAAATACCAATGCAAAAAATGCAGAAGGATTCTGATTTTCCTGAACAGGTGGACCACCTTGAGGATTTTGGCTGTATTGTATTTCTTTTACTTTCTCATCTGTAAATAAAATCGGGATACCGGATTCTCGAACACCTAAAATTTTGAAGGTATGAACCGTGCAATAGTTAGCAAAGTTTTCATAGTAACGATCAAATAAATCAGAAGGAATATCGATATATCCTTTAGAGGCATCGTAAAAATCTTTGCGCATTAATTGTTCCACTTGGCTACCCCCAATATTGCCATATTTAGCACGAATAATAGCTTCATAAGGAAGTTTAATTACTGCAAAAAATACGAGTGCTAAGGCGGCATATTTCCATTCCTTGCATAATAAGAAATAAACCATTACAGCAATGATTGCAAATACGCCTAAATTTTTTGCCAAACTTAACAGGAAAAAACTAAAGGCGAAAAGTAGCCAATATCCGATAGTTCCTTTAAAATTAATGGAGGTGTTTTTTAGGGCATCCGTCAATTTAAAAAAGGAGAAAAAACAAAAGGATTGCAGCATCAAAAAGAAGGCCTCGGAAAAGGTTGAACTACCATAGGCTAAAATATAAGCATTGACTGAAAATACCATTAAGCCGG
>CAIKRV010000029.1 GCA_903829945.1 uncultured bacterium
ATCGTGGTGTTTTGATTTTTCTCTACCTTCTTTTCCCTTGATGGAAAAGAAGCAAAAGATCAAGGCTGTGAATAAAACAGCTAAAATCTTTCCTATCCTTCGCTAAACAAAACCAAACTCGCCGATTTGGACTCCACTTGCTTTTTGTCTGTATGGCTCAAACATGGTTTTGTTTGGCCGCCCTTGCCTGCTAAAGATTTTTTGACGCTGTTTAATTCAAGGCCTTTTTTGAGGGAGTAATATTTCTAACTATTATAATTTGCCTGACCAGGTGGTAAAGTTGTTGAATTGACTTTTTAAGTTTAGTTCATTTTCTGATATTGCATAAATTGCGGAGCCACTTCCTGACATTGAGACATATTCTGCTCCCAAGTTTAAAAGCGTATCTTTAATATTTTGCAAAATAGGATATTTTGAAAAAGCATATGGCTCAAAATCATTTTTAATGGTATCCTGCCATGTACTCATGGGACGGTATAAGGCTTGTACCAATAAATTGCCTTCCGGTTTTTGGGGTGTCATATTTGCAAATGCTTCCTTAGTGGAAATGTGAATACCGGGATGTACAATAAATAAATTTTTCCCTTGCAGAGAAAAATTTATTTGTTCTAAAATTTCACCCCTGCCTTTTACAAAAACGGGTAAATTTTTTATAAAGAAAGGACAATCACTGCCTAGTATTTCAGCATATTTTTCAAGTTCCCCGAGGCTAAGCTTTAGTTCGAATATTTCATTTAACATGCTTAAAGTAGAAGCTGCATTTGATGAACCACCGCCAAGTCCGGCACCACTAGGAATATTTTTTAATAAATACATTTTAACCGGGGGAAGATCGTATTTCTCCTTTAATAATTCATAGGCTTTAACGCAGATATTTTCATCGGGTGAATTTGTAACATTAAACCCAGCGGACTGAAAAGAAAAAGTATCGGAAGGCAATATTTCTAAAACATCATTAAATGGAATAGGATAAAAAATGCTTTCAAGGTTATGAAAACCATCTTCACGTTTTCCGGTAATGTATAATCCGATGTTTATTTTGCAATTTGGAAAAGAAATCATGTTCTTTTAAACTTAAATAATACTCCTATCGCAATTAGCTTTGATAAATGCCAATTAAAACCTATTAATGAAATTAAATATTTAAGGTCTTATTTCATTTTTAAACGTTTTACCAGATAAGGTACTAATACTTGACGAAAACCTTCTCTGATGTCTGCTTCTACATAATCAATGCGATATTGGGTACAACGATCTTTCAATTGTTTTCGATAATTGGAAACATTTTCCAAATAGGTTTGCTTTATTTCATTCGGAAAGACTTTTACTTTTTGTCCGCTTTCCATATCTACAAAAAGATACGGTCGGTTTTCAAATTCAAAATCCAATTCTGTTTTTTTATCCATTACGTGAAATAAAATTACTTCATGCCCATTATACTTTAAATGTTGTAAGGCATTAAATAAATCTTCTTTGTTATTAGTATCCATCATATCACTAAATACAGCAACTAAGGAGCGTTTATGGATGCTTTCAGCAATAGTATGCAATGCTTCCGCAGTGGCCGTAGCTTTGTTTAAATCCTTAAAAGCCATTAATCGTTCCAATTCACTATATAATAAACGAATATGAATATTGCTGGAGCGCGCTGCAAAATGCTTTTCTATATGGTTGGAAAATATAGTTAATCCTGCAGCATCTCTTTGTCTTTTAAGCAAATTGATAATTGAGGCTGCACAATAGACAGAAAATTGAATTTTATTAATTCCCCTTTCAGGGAAATACATGGAGGACGAATTATCAATTACAATTTGGCAGCGAAGATTGGTTTCTTCCTCATATCTTTTTACAAATAGTTTATCGGTACGTCCATAAAGTTTCCAGTCAATATGCTTGGTGGCCTCACCGGAATTATAAAGTCTGTGTTCTGCAAACTCTACAGAAAATCCGTGAAATGGACTTTTATGAAGTCCTACAATAAAGCCCTCCACTACTTGCTTCGCAAGCAATTCAAGATTGCCAAAGCGTTGCAATTGTTCCATATCAATATGATCAATATTTAAAGTAGCCATTGCTGGAAGGACGAAATATGTTTTTTATAGTTACAAAAAGAAATCCGGTACGCAATGCACGTATCGGATTTCAAATCATGATATTATTAGGAATGGATCACCCATTACATATGAGCTTCCAACTTTTTAACTAAAGCACTTTTAGGAACTGCACCCACTTGCTTATCTACCAATTCTCCATTTTTAAAGAAAAGAATGGTAGGGATATTGCGAACACCAAATTCCATGGAAATACCAGGATTGCTATCCACATCAAGCTTACCAATTACGGCTTTGCCTTCATATTCTTTTGCAAGGTCTTCAATTACAGGGCCCATTGCTAAACAAGGACCACACCATTGTGCCCAAAAATCCACCAACACCATTTTGTCTGATTTTTTGACAATTGTTTCAAAATTGCCATCGGTTATTTCTACTGCCATTTTCTTGAATTATTTATTTATAATATCTCAATGACAAAGTTAATAAAGATTTAGTTCATAAAAAATGAGAGTATTTGCTTTGAAAATAATAAAGTCACTTATGAAATTAGTGAATGTAGAATATACTAGTAATCAATCTAATAATATTAGTTAACGATTTTATTGGCACAATATGAACTTGCGAAAGCTTCCGGTTTGGCTTTAAATACAAATCCCATGGCAAGAATATAGCCCATGGCTTCATTTAGAGCGGAATTAGATTTGAATTGTGGACTGGTATTAATATCGGCATGCACTTCCAGTTCCACATTGTTTCTGTCCAGAATGGGACAAAGCACATATGCAATTTCAATTGATTTGCTTACTTCCAATAACATACGTTCTTTTATAGACATTTTTTGGCGGGTCCTATCGGTATGAATAAACATAAATCCACCCCTACCTTCGCGAAGAAATACAATAACCGTGGCAAATTCAGTGTTTTCAGAATAGACTTGAGAATCAGTACCAATACAAACCTTGAGACGATTACCGGCTTGTTTTTCACAGGTAATGGCCCGTTCCACTTCTTCCAATATTGGGAGGCTGAGAGGAGTTCCATTGAATTTCTTCCACATAAGACCCAATGATAATGATGTAAAACAAATTTAAAGAATTTATGCTTTCAAGATATCAAGACAAAAATAAGTAGTTGTTAATTTATTGAAAAGCAAAACAGTTAATTGCTCATATTATATAATGAAGTCAATAAAAGCAGCCAAAGAAATTAAAAATTAGAGATTGAGAAAAACTACAAGAACCTTTATCCTTTAATTTTCTTCTCAATGGCAGAGGTGGAATAATTTTCTAAATAAGGCAGTAGGACCACACTACCCCCATTTTTAATCACATCGTCAGCCCCTACAACACTATTAATATTATAATCAGCGCCTTTAACTAAAATATCAGGTTGTAACATTTGAATAAGGGCCAAAGGAGTGTCTTCATCAAAAAAAGTAAGGGCATCAATAAAAGAAAAAGCCGATAGGATAAATGCTCTAGCCTCTTGGGATTGAATTGGGCGTGAAAGTCCTTTCAATTTCTGAACCGAAGCATCTGTATTAAGGGCCAATACTAATTTATTCCCCAAAGCGGAGGCTTTTACCAAATAATCCACGTGACCGGGATGTAATAAATCAAAGCATCCATTTGTAAAAACAACTTTGAGCCCTAGTTCTTTCCATTTAGCAACAGTAAGAATCAGTTCATCACTATTTTGAAGCTTATGTTTAAAATTATTCAGCTGCAACTTCATTTTTAGGCTTACGAAAAGCAATGGTTAAATATAAGAAACTGAGTCCGCCGGCAATAATAATAACCAACATTTGGAAGGTATGTGCCACAATAGCAAAAGCTTGTCCGCCTCCGGCTGCAGTTACCCCATACAAGGCTAAAGCAGTGATTACAGCAATATGATAAGCGCCAATTCCACCTTGCACCGGAGCTACAAAACCAAAGCTACCAATTACCAGAACGGTTAGTGCAGCCAGTGGGCCTAAATTAGTGGTGAAGTCCAATGCAAAGAAGCAGATATATACTTGCAAGTAATACATGAGCCAAATGGCGAAAGTATAAATTAAAAATATGCCCTTATTTTTCATTTTCAATACCGATTTCATACCGGTCAGGAATCCTTTAAGGACTTCAATAATACGGGCATAAAAGCCCGCATTTTTAAACTTTTTATGTGTGAAATAAGCTATGATTCCAACCGCAATGATAATTATAACCAGATAAATAGAATTTTGAGCGGAGAAGATCCCCCCTGTACCTAAAGCTTTTTCTTTTAAATTGATATATGCTCTGGAAAATAAATCTTTCAACAAATTAAATTCAAGAATCAGATTTAAAAGCACCAGGAGCATAAGACTTACAAAGTCGATTAATCGTTCTGTAATAACTGTACCAATTAGTTTATCGACGGGAATTTTATCCGTTCTATTTAAAACCACACAGCGCGTTACTTCACCCATACGAGGTAGTGCCATATTGGCAAAATATCCCATCATAACTGCAACGAAACTATTGGTGACACTAACTTTTTGGCCTAGGGGTTTGATGAGCATATTCCAACGCATACCACGAAGAAGGTGGCTCATTAAAGACACAAAAAAACAAATAATAATATATTGGAATTTGATTCCGGATATTTGCCCTTCAACGTCTTTAATATTAACGTTTCTAAAAGCGAAATAAAACAATCCGGCACCTACTATAAAAAGAAGGAAGTACTTAGCAAATGAGATTATTTTTTTCAAGATAAAAATATTTTCAAGAAAACCAAAGTTTACTTGTTAGATTAAAGTTTATTTTGCTCATCAGGAAAAACAACCCAAGGCTTAAAGGCTTTAGCCTCATTAAATTCCATTTGAGCATAAGAAATAACGATTACAATATCGCCAACCATAGCCTTACGAGCGGCGGGGCCATTTAGGCTTACAGAGCCGGTTCCACGCGGACCCCGTAAAATATAAGTTTCTATACGTTCACCATTATTAA
The DNA here is from genome assembly GCA_903829945.1 of uncultured bacterium. Taxonomy (GTDB): domain Bacteria; phylum Bacteroidota; class Bacteroidia; order CAILMK01; family CAILMK01; genus CAILMK01. Next base: position 5,033 of record CAIKRV010000029.1, read on the forward strand.
TATTGAGTACCTGTACTTTTTCACCTTCAATCATATTGGCTGCATCTAGAATATCTTCATCAATAGCAATACTACCAACATAATGCAAGTCAGCTTCGGTAAGTTTAACTCGGTGAATTTTAGATTTTAGGACTTCAACTATCATTCTATTATCAATTTGAGTGAGGAGCAAAAGCCCTACTACTCTTAATTATGTGTTCAAAAAGAAAAAAGCACTTGGGAGAGCCGAAGTTATGCATTAATAATTAACGTTTTATGATTAAATTATCAATTAACCTCACCTTCCCAAGAAAAGCAGCCACACAAATAATTAGATCCTCTTTTTCCGGATTAACAACTTTTTGAAGGCTATTCGCACTGCAAATATCGAAATAATCAAGTTTAAAGTTCCCATTTTCTTCAAAATCAAGTAAAATAGAATTAATAATTGATTGGAAATCAATGTTTCCGCCCATAATTTGATTAAAGGCTTTCTGTAACATTTGATGTAGAAAGACCGCTTTAGGCCTATCCAAAGCACTCAAGAGGCTGTTTCTGGAGCTCATGGCCAGTCCGTCCTGTTCACGAAGCGTTTCACAGCCTATTATTTGCGTTGGAATTTGATAAAATTGCTGAAGCTTTTTGATGACTAAGAATTGTTGATAATCCTTTAAACCGAAATAAGCTCGATGAGGCTGAACGATATCGAGGAGGCGCTTAACAACAGCAGCGACCCCTGCAAAATGGCCAGGACGATGTGCACCTTCCAGAACTTCGGCAATAGGGCCGGGGCTAAAATTTATGCTTTTAAGCGCGGAATCAGGATAAATTTCAGATTCAGAAGGTAGAAAAAGTATGGAGCAACCTGCCTCACGGAGCATTTCAGTGTCCTTTTGAATGGTTCTGGGATATTTATCGAAGTCAGAGGGGTCATTAAATTGGGTAGGATTAACGAATACGCTGGCAATAGTACAATCATTTTCCGAACGGCTCCGGCGAATGAGAGATAAATGGCCTTTATGCAAGGCCCCCATGGTGGGAACAAAGCCGATGGATTTATTATTTTGACGTTCAATTTCTAGAAAATTTTGAACCTCAATTACTTTGGTCGAAATTTTGAGCATAGTTGCTTTATAGAATCGGTCCAAAACTAAGAGAAATTTCGCAGACTGCAGTTTTTTCACTAATTTTGTAGTAATATTAACCATTATCCAAAAGCATAGGCAAATCTTTATGGCAAAAATGAAAATTCTGTATGTAACTCATGAAATGACTCCTTATTATCAATTAACTGCAATGGCTGACAGCGCGCGAGAGCTGCCTCAGAAAATGCAAGACAAGGAAATGGAGGTAAGAGTTTTCATGCCTCGATTCGGGAGCATCAAAGAACGTAAACATCGTTTACATGAAGTGATCAGGTTGTCGGGAATAAATGTTCCTGTCGGTGAAGATGACAATCCTTTATTAATAAAGGTAGCATCCTTACCTGCTGCAAAAATGCAGATTTATTTTCTAGACAATGAGGATTTCTTCCAAAAACGAGATTACCTTCATGATGATAATGGTAAATTTTTCGCTGACAACGATGAGCGAACCATTTTCTTCAACAAAGGCGTCATAGAAATCATCCACAAATTAGGATGGATTCCAGATATCATTCACTGTCAAGGTTGGATGAGTAGCTTAGTACCGATGTATGCACGTACAGTATTAAGAAATGAGCCAATGTTCAAGAATACGAGATTCATTTTTACTGTTTTTGATAATACTTTTAGCGAAACATTAGGGAAGAATTTTACAGCTAAAGCGATTGTGAACGGTCAAGATAAGCAACATTATAGCATGTTAGAAAATCCTGGAATCATGGATTTATACAAGACCGGAATCCAATATGCTGATGCAATTACGATTGGCAGTCCTGATGTAGATGCTAGTTTACACAAATTCGTTCACAACTTAAACAAGCCTTTCCTGGATTACAGGGATAAAGATGCGGAGAATTTCGCAGAAAGTCACTATGAATTTTACCAAAGCTTGCTGGAAGACAACGTTCTGGCGAATAGCAGATAATATAATAAAAGGGGCTGCTCTTGCAGCCCTAATTTTTCTTACTGCTTGTGATAAGCCGAAAGATTTTACGTTAAAAACAACTTCACCGGCTGGTCACTTTAATGTAAAAGACACTATATTACCTGTATTTCTTGAAACGGAAATATTGGACTCCTTGCGCACAAATAATTTAAGCGCTGATATAGCCGGTAGCCTGTATGACCCTGAATTAGGTATAACAGATGCCCAAGTATTTTTTAATATACAACTTCAAAACTTGGTTTTAAATGTACCGGTTACTCCCAGAGTAGATTCGGCATTTTTATATTTAACCTATGCAGATCCGGCCAATACTACCCAAGTCGGTGATTTATCTGTTAAACAGAGCTGGAATTTCTACCCTTTACAAGGAGTAATTGATAATTCCATTCCATATTATTCCAATACAACACAAATTCAGCCAAATAAAAATATTCTTTTGGCAAATTATACCGGAAGCTTTAGAGTAGGTGACAGTACACTTAAAATTCCATTTAGTAAATCTTACGCTGCGCGAATGTTGAATTCAGGTCAAACAGCATTATCAGATAATATAACGTTTCAGGATTCTTTTCCCGGGATAGCATTAATACCTGATCATACAGCCTTGAATGGTAATATTGGTGCTTTGATAAATTTAAACTTGTCCGATTTAAGAACAAGAGTTGTTGTGTTCTATACTGATGGATCAGGTGCTAAGGATACTTTTACCTGTAATGTTAGTGATGCTGCCATGCGTATAGGCGCTTACAAACATATATATGATACCAAAAATGTAATTCCTATTCTCAATAAAATCAATCAATCTAAAGCATATTTGCAAGCATTAGCCGGATTAAAAGTAAAAGTTACTTTACCAAATTTGGATTCATTTATGGTCAATGGAACCACATCTATTAATCAAGCCGAATTGGTTTTTCCTGAGTATGCCACTCCTATAAGTTTCTTCCCGGAACCTACGCAGCTTTTATTGTACCCTCGTTCTATAGATGGAACCAATGAAACTTTAAATGCAAATTACAATCAAGGATTTATAGATCAAACTTTTCCTGAATATGGCGGTTTATGGAGACCCACAGAGAAAAGTTATGCATTTGTAATGACACGTCATATCCAAAATGTTTTGGATAGGTATAGAATAACTCCGAACTATAATCAACCGGGAGGATTAAGATATGAAGGAATGAATTTATATATTCCGTCAGATAATCCGTTATCCGGACGCAGACTAATATTGAAACCTACAAACCTTAAGGATCCTAAATCCGGACCTTATATGCATTTAATATATACAAAAATACCACAGCATTGATTTTAAAGCTAAAGCCTGAACTGAATACACAGCAGAGGGATTTATTTATATCTTTCCTGCAAGGGCAAGGAATTGATTTTTTACTTAGAGAAATATACGGGATGCATTTGTGTCTTATCTTCTCTGACATTGAAAATGCTCAAATAGTGTATCTTAGCAGTCTTCCATTTATAGAAGAAGTTGTGGACACCCCAAAAGAGTATTTATTAGCTTCCAATACTTGGAAAAAATCTTCAACATGTTTTGATGTAGAAGGACAAATAATCGGAGGTAAGGAAATTAATATAATTGCTGGTCCATGTTCAGTAGAATCAGAAGAACAAATTTTTAAAATTGCAGAACATCTCCATTCTTTAGGTTTAAAATTTATTAGAGGTGGGGCCTATAAACCTAGGACTTCCCCCTACCGTTTTCAAGGCTTAGGTATAGATGGATTAAAATATATTCGGAAAGCAGCGGATGCCTACGATTTACGAGTAGTAACTGAAGTAATTGATTCTTCATTAATTCCTGAGGTGTCTGAATATGCAGATATATTGCAAGTTGGTTCAAGAAATATGCAGAATTATTATTTTTTGAAGCAATTGGGTAAAATAAATAAACCCGTACTGCTGAAAAGAGGTATGTATGCTCGCATTGATGAATGGCTCATGGCCGCAGAATATATTTTATCTGCAGGTAACGAAAAAGTAATTTTATGTGAACGTGGTATCCGTACCTTTGATACTTCGGTAAGAAATACCATGGACATCACTGCATTTCCTTTAATAAAGTCTTTATCGCATTTACCTGTATTTTCGGATCCTAGTCATGGAACCGGAATACGTAATTTAGTTACCCCATTGGCACTAGCTTCCGTTGCCGCAGGAGCAGACGGAATCATGGTAGAAATTCACCCTGATCCGGACAAAGCATTGTCGGATGGAATGCAATCTTTATATTTGGAACAATTTACTGATTTAATAAACAAAGCGCGTCAAGTTGCAGCAGCTATCAATCGAAGCCTTGATAATGACTCTGCAAATGATAAGCAGAAAAAGCAAAATATATGTGTGGAATAGTAGCCTATATCGGGCATAGAGATGCTTGCCCAATTGTTCTTAAAGGACTTCAGCGTTTGGAATACCGCGGTTATGATAGTGCAGGTATTTCATTAATAGATGAAAATAGCCCTATTATTAATACCTATAAGATTGCAGGTAAGGTTGCCGATCTTAATGATTTTATTCAGGATAAAAATGTTACAGGTCATGTAGGCATGGGACATACACGTTGGGCAACACATGGGGTTCCTAATAATATAAATGCTCACCCACATAATTCTGATGATCATTCCTTATCTATTATTCATAATGGCATCATTGAAAACCACGATGTGCTAAAAAAGGAATTAATTAAACGTGGATATAAGTTTATTAGTGAAACTGACACTGAAGTTTTAGTTCACTTAATACAAGATATTCAAAAAAATCAGCATGTCCTTTTAGAGGAAGCAGTACGTATTGCACTGCATGAAGTAGTGGGGGCATATGCTATCGTTATTTTATCTAGGAAAGAGCCAAATGTCCTTATTGCCGCACGAAAAGGAAGTCCGTTGGTCATTGGTGTAGGTGAAAATGAATATTTCTTCGCCTCTGATGCAACTCCAATCGTTGAATATACACGCAATGTAATTTATCTTCAAGACAATGAAGTTGCCGCAGTACGTGATAATACAATCGTAATTAAAACAATTGAAAACGAGGTTCAAAATCCTTATATCCAAGAATTGGAAATCAATTTAGAAGCTTTGGAAAAAGGTGGTTTTGAACATTTTATGCTCAAAGAGATATACAGTCAACCAGAATCTCTGATGGATTGTATGCGCGGGAGAGTGCGCGAATTGGATAATCAGGTTCAACTTGGTGGATTCACTAAATTTGAAAATAGTTTAGATAAAATTAATCGTATAATTATCGTTGCATGTGGTACTTCTTGGCATGCCGGTTTAGTTGGCGAATATCTTATAGAAGAACTTGCTCGTATCCCCGTCGAAGTTGAATATGCTTCTGAATTCAGATACAGAAACCCAATAATTCTTGCCGGTGATTTTGTAATTGCTATTTCTCAATCTGGTGAAACAGCCGATACCCTAGCTGCATTACAATTAGCCAAAGAACAGGGTGCAAGTATATTTGGAATATGCAACGTAGTTGGCTCAAGTATTCCAAGAATGACTGATGGAGGTGTCTATACTCATGCCGGTCCTGAAATTGGTGTGGCCTCTACTAAAGCTTTTACCGCTCAAGTTACCGTACTTACCATGGTGGCCTTGAAAATGGCTCAAAAACGTGGGAAAATAAGTGAAAATCGCTTGGCTGAACTCTTAAAAGGCTTAACCGAAATTCCTGATAAAGTTAGAGAGGTCCTTAAAAAGGATGATGAAATTAAATACATCGCTGATATTTATAAAGATGCTACTAATTGCCTCTACTTAGGTCGTGGCATTCAATTCCCAGTAGCATTGGAAGGTGCATTGAAACTTAAGGAAATTTCTTATATCCACGCTGAAGGTTATCCTGCAGCTGAAATGAAACATGGCCCCATTGCTTTAATTGACGAACAAATGCCTATCGTTGTTATTGCAACAAATAAGCAGAATTATGAAAAAGTTGTCAGTAATATCCAGGAAGTGAAAGCTCGAAAGGGAAAAATTATTGCTATCGTTGCTGAAGGCGACACCGCCATCGCTGAACTTGCAGATCACCTCATTGAAATTCCAGATACGGATGAAATGTTATCTCCTCTCTTATCAGTAGTGCCTTTGCAATTATTGGCTTATCACATTGCCGTAATGCGCGGTTGTAACGTTGACCAACCTCGTAACCTTGCTAAAAGTGTCACTGTAGAATAAACATTAATTTAATATATTTTAAAAACCCGCATTACTAAATAATGCGGGTTTTTTATTGGAATGGGGCCGCCACGTAGTGGCGGGGGTGGCGGGCTGGCGGAGCTCAAAAAAAGAAAGCCACGTAGTGGCGACATTAAAAAAAAGTGGATATTTGAATTTGTGTAGCGGACGTAAAAATTATTTTAACCACACATATAATGTTCAAATTTTGAACAAAAATCCGCTATGACTAACACCTATTCAAAAATTTATATTCACGTAATATTTTCAGTAAAAGATCAAAAACAAGTAATTGATATTAATTGGGTAGATGGATTAAACTTCTATATTAATGGTATTGTCAAAAATAATGGACAACAATTATTAGCCATTAACGGCTTTAAAGAACATATTCATTTATTGTTATGTATTAAACCAACGTGTAATTTATCCGAATTAATAAAGCATATAAAAACAAATTCTACCAAATGGATAAATTCCAAAAGATTTCTAAAAGATAAATTTCATTGGCAGGATGGATATGCTGCATTTTCATGTTCGCATTCTCAAGTAGAAAAAGTCTTGAGCTATTTAAAAAATCAAAAAGAAAAACATAAAATGCTTACCTATCAAGATGAATATAGGGCATTTTTGAAAAAGTTTGAAATTGAATTTGAAGAAAAATATTTATTTTAAAACTACTATCGCCCTTACAGGGCTGAAAATCACAGCAAGTATATAAATTTAAGTCATCATATCCCGCGCCACTACGTGGCGCCCTCCTATCTTCATCACTAACTAAAGCCCGCGCCACTACGTGGCGACAATACTCGTTTTATTATTCAGCATATTGTAAATTTGCTTCACAATGTTAGATTTTCTTATTATAGGACAAGGACTGGCAGGAAGCTTATTATCCTATAGCCTAATAAAGCGAGGAAGTAGTGTAATGGTATTAGATGAAGGAGCGCCCTATAATTCATCATCTATTGCCGGGGGAGTTTACAATCCGGTAACAGGGAGACGCTTAACAAAATCCTGGAATATAGATTTATTTCAACCTATAGCAAAAAACATCTATCAATCATTGGAGCAATTGCTACAAGAGGATTTTTTTGAAGAGAAAACGATATTAAGGATAATTGCTTCTCAGGAAGAATATGCTTTACTCAAAAAAAGAAAAGAAGAAACAGAGGACAATTATCTTGGTGCATGTATTGATCAAATAAATGAGAAAGGTATAAATCAAGCGAATGGATATTGTGAAATTAGGGGAGGTGGTAAAGTAAATACCGGTTTGTTTTTAAAGAAATACAGAGATTATTTAATCGAAAATAATGCCTATCAAAGAGAAACTTTTGATTATTCTATACTAGATATTGAGTTAGATGGAACCGTAATTTATAAAGATTTTAAAGCGAAAACAGTTATTTTTAGTGAAGGATATAAGGCAGCAAAATTAAATCCCTATTTTAATTATTTACCATTTAATTTAGTGAAAGGAGAAATATTAAATGTATCCATACCCGGATTGACACAGAGATATATTTATGGTAAAAGCATGTTACTTACACCTATGGGCGGCAGTTATTTTAAAGCCGGAGGCACCTATGATTGGGGGGATTTAAGTGAGGAGTTGACAGAAGAAGGAAAAGAAGAATTAATTACAAAAATAGAGGACATCATAAGCGTACCTTATACGATCGTTTCACACGAAGCCGGTATACGTCCGGCAACCAAAGACCGAAGGCCATTTTTAGGACGCCACCCACAATACCCATCTATTGCAATTTTTAACGGTATGGGAACCAAAGGTGTTTTATTAGCACCGGCTTTGGCAGAAAACTTTGCGGAATATTTATTAGGACAAGGGAATATAATTGAAGGCGCCAACATAGACCGCTTTAACAAGAAGTAAACACTTTCAAAAATCATTATTTTCAGTATTTGTTAGCATAAGCGTAACTTTGTGTCATATATGTCCGATATTATTCATTTACTTCCAGATAATATTGCCAACCAAATAGCAGCAGGTGAGGTGGTACAAAGGCCAGCATCAGTGGTAAAGGAACTGATGGAAAATGCAGTTGATGCCGGAGCCACTTCTATTAGCCTAATTATTCGAGAGGCAGGCAAACAATTAATACAAGTAGTAGATAATGGATGTGGCATGAGTGAAACTGATGCGCGAATGAGCTTTGAAAGGCATGCCACGAGTAAAATTCAAATCTTAGACGATTTATATAAAATTCATACTTTAGGATTTCGAGGGGAAGCGTTAGCATCAATAGCAGCAGTTGCACAAGTTGAGATGCGAACTAAAAAAGTAAATGAAGGTATTGGCACTTTATTATTTATGGAGAATAGTGCCTGTACTGCTCAAGAACCGTGGGGCGGACCGGATGGCACATCAATTAGTGTAAAGAATTTATTTTATAATGTTCCGGCACGTAGAAATTTCCTTCGTTCAAATCCGGTGGAATTGAGACATATTATTGAAGAATTTCAGCGTATATCCTTAGCGAATCCGGAAATTGGGTTTAATCTTAATAATGAAGGAGAAGAAATTTATCACTTAAGAGCAGGCAATTTAAAACAAAGAATTGTCGGCATTTTTGGTAAGAAATATGAGGAGTTTTTAGTGCCTGTGCATGAAGAGACCCAAATATTAAATATACATGGATTTATAGGTAAACCAGAACAAGCAAGAAAAACAAGAGGTGAGCAGTACTTTTATGCTAATGACAGGTTTATTAAGAATGCTTATTTAAATCATGCGGTAATGAGTTCTTATGAACAATTACTAAGTATGGATTCTTATCCTTTTTATATTTTATTTTTGGATTTATCTCCTTCAAAAATGGATATAAATGTACATCCCACAAAGACGGAAATAAAATTTGAAGATGAAAAAAGCATATATGCTATTATTCGGACAGCGGTTCGAAAATCACTAAGCCAGTATCATATTGCCCCATCCTTAAACTTTGAACAAGAGAACGCGATTCCTATAAGTTCGGGTGGATTTTCAAGTATTGGGAGGATAAGCTTAGGCACAAATTCGGGGGCAAATACCTCCTTTCATAATTCACCATTAGCAAGACATAAGGCAAGTCCCGAAGAATGGGAATCATTGTATGATATATTAAAACAGCAAACGGTCATTTCGCAGGAAGATGAATCAGATACAAATGATGAGCTCATTGAAAATGAAGTGGTAAAAAATAAGCCGGTAATTCAATTACATGGCAAGTATATTATTTCACCAATTCGCTCAGGACTTATGATTATAAATCAGAAGTTTGCCCATGAAAGAATTTTATATGAGAAATTTTTAGTCTCCTTAGAAAAAGCACAAGGAGTATCTCAAAGATTATTATTTCCTGAAGTTATCCAATTGCAACCGGGAGATTTTTCAATTGCTATGGAAATTATGGAAGATATTAGGCATTTGGGCTTTGAGATTGAAGAATTTGGGAAAAACACCCTTTTATTAAACGGCATTCCGGCTGAATTTGCAATTGAAGATCAAAAGCATATTTTAGATAAAATCATAGATGATTTTAAAGGCAATTATTTAATCGAAAAACTTGAAAAGAGAGAAAATTTGGCAAGGAGTTTAGCAAAAAATGCAGCCACAAAATCGGGCAAGCAAATGCAAGCAGAAGAAATGTCTCAATTAATTGATGAACTATTTGCATGTAAAACACCTTACTTTAGCCCTGGCGGATTGCCGGCACTAATTACCATCTCATCAGATGAATTAGATCGTAAATTTAAATCATAAAAGACCTCCCCTGCCTGAATTCGGCAGGAGTAATTATATAAAAAATAAAATATTAGGCGTAACATTGCGTCTTTAAATGTGTCATAGAATCGAATGTTGTCAAGAATACCACCTGTTGTTAAAAATCTAATACTGCTTAACGTATTTTTTTACGTTGGGACCTATTTTGTTTTTAGGAATTTAGATCTTGTCAAGTACTTAAGTTTATTTTATTTCGAATCCCCTTTCTTTCATCCATATCAGTTTGTTACTTACATGTTTATGCATGGGGGTTTTTCGCATATTTTATTTAATATGTTGGCTTTATGGATGTTTGGTTCAGAAATTGAAATGTATTGGGGTCCAAAGAAATTTCTTTCTTTTTACATCTTGTGTGGGCTTGGCGCTGCGGTATTGCATAGTATTATTACTTATTTCCAAATACATATTCAAGGCATGCCGGAGGAATTATTTTATAGCTCCCCTATGCTAGGCGCCTCAGGTGCCATCTATGGAATTTTGCTTGCCTTTGGTTTTATGTTTCCTAACCGCCAAATTATCATGCTCTTTTTCCCGGTGCCCATCAAAGCCAAATATATGGTGATTATATGGGGATTGATAGAGCTTACCTCAGGAATTAGTGCCAATGCCTTTGCTGCAGGAGATAATGTAGCACATTTTGCACATTTAGGCGGAATGTTGACCGGTTTAATAATTATTCTAATTTGGAAGGCTCAAGGACGATTTTATAATTAATCGAACCTTAAAAAAGTTTCTTGCCTAATATAACTAAATCACGTTCAACTCCATCCAAGTTGGCAACCCCAGGCAATAGGGCCCATTGTTCAAATCCAAAGCCATAAAATAATTGTAAACTTGGAATATTATGGCCAAAAATAAATCCCAATACATTTTTAATCCCTAAAGCCGGAGCCTTATCCAAGGCATATTGTAAAAGAAATTTCCCTAATCCTTTGCCTCTATATTCCGTTAAAATATAAATACTCAATTCTGAAGTAGCCTGATAGGCAGGTCGACCGTAAAAATTACTAAAGCTAATCCAAGCAATAATTCCTTCATTTGATGTTACCACCCAAAGTGGACGTTTATCTGTATGTGCATTTAACCAATTAACTTTACTATCAACACTTACAGGTTCTATGTCTGCGGTAGCCATGCGACCGGGAATTGTACTGTTATAAATATGGACTATTGCAGGGAGGTCATTTGGTAATGCTTTACGTAAAGTATATGGGAATGACATATTGCGCTAATTTAAATTATTTCAGCCAACTTAAATCCTTCCTAACTTCACCCTCACCCTGCTGCATTAAATCTTCTAAATAGTGCTTTACCGAACCTTTATCTGTAGCTTGCTTCTCCAGTTCCACCATTGGTAAGTTAAATAATACTTCCCCATTTTTAAGAAGTGCAAAATTATCTCCTACCTCAGCTATTACATCAAATTGGTGGGATGTGATAAGGATGGTAGTACCACGTCCTGCCAAAGTGCGAAATAAGCTACAGCACTTTTGAACTGATAAGAAATCCATTCCGTCAAAAGGTTCATCCACAATTAAATATTTTGGATTGTGTAATAATGCGGAAGCTAATGAAACCTTATTTTTCATTCCTTTTGAATAAGAATCAATTTGCTTTTTAGTATCGGTCGGTAATTCAAAATACTCCAATAATTCCTGGATCCTTATATCATACTCAGCCTTTGGAATTCCATACATTTCTGCAACAAATTCCAAATGATCTTTAGCTGAAAACTTAGGCATATATATAGGCTTATCAAATACATATCCTACTCTAGCTCTATATGCATAGTCCTCCATATTTATTAATTCACCTTCTATCCATACTTCCCCCTCATCCTTCTCTAGTAGGCCCGAAATAATATATATAAGCGTTGATTTTCCTGCACCATTGGCCCCAAGCAAGGCTTGCACTTTACCGGTTTCAACTAAAAGATTAACACCTTTCAGCACCTGCTGTGTTTTGAATGTTTTTCGAATATTTTTAACTTCAATCATGCTCTTTTTTAATAAGGTATTTAAAAAAATGGAAGTGCGTTACTGTCTTCAATTGGTAATTCCATAATAGAACTAGCCCTGCTGTGGCAATAATTAACAATAAATAGCTATGCCATAAATGCCAAACAATCCTCACACCCATTGAAGTAATTAAATAACATAAGGTAAAAACCGTAGCTGCCGCAGAGTATTGCCAAAACTTACTTTTAATGGTAACATAATCTGAATTACTAATAACATTGCCCACAACAGTAGCCATGACTAATAATATTTCAAAGCGAAAAATACTTCTAAACGATTCGGCCATGGGCTCATGAGCAAAAACAACTAAAATGGTTTCGGCTAAAAGAAACCATAAATTAAACCAAATAAAATAACCAACATTATGTAACCACAATAATTTTCGAAGAGGGAAACGTGAAGTCCATACCAATTGTAAATTAATATTACTTCTGCGAATAACATCATAAAATATACCTTGTAGAAAAAATATGCCTATTCTGGACATGTCAGTTGGCATGGATATAAAATGATAAATTGTAAAAATAACAAAGATAATCTGAGCTAAATAGGCTCTTGATTTGAATTGATATTTTAAAAATTTAAGTAACATTAGCGTTTTCTGGTTTTTAATTTTTCCACCAGCTCATCATCTTGGATTGGATATTTTCTATAAATATATTTAAACCATTGCAATCCTATTAAATAATTAAGAACTAAAATCAATGCAAATATTATAATGATTAGCAATGGCTGATAATTAAAAAAACTTGCAATCTTCTTTAGCATTACATCTGAAATATGCTTTTTCGCCTTCAAAAATAAAAGCGGTCCTAAAAATACCAACGGATAAATAGCTCTGAAAATATATAAAAATGCTACCTTTCTTTTTACCATCAATAAGAATGGTAAATAAATAAGATGGTAGGATATAAAAAATAGAATAATGCAAAGAATAATAACTGGCTGAGTATATAGTTGGTTAAAAATAATTTGAACAATAACATAAACTAAAATGAGCAAAAATTTAATGCTCATCATTTCTATAAATGAAAGTTTTAAAAACTTTTGACTGGAGGAAGTAGGGAATACTAATATATGCGTTAATTCTAATGGCGAAGTAAATCTTAGCATCGAATTATCAAAGTAAAGCAATAAATATCCAACAATGCCAATGTGAAGAAAATTAAAATTAAACGCAGGTAATTCTTCATTTAAACCATAAATTGAGAACGTTCCTAGAAGCAAAAAAGCTATATATAAAATACTTACGTTTAAAAAAACCGGTATACCACCGCTTTTCAATACCTTAAATGAATATTTTAAATTATTAATCATGAAGTGCAAATATAAGAGAATATCCTGCGCAATTTGAAAGTGAATTTATTCGCCTTCCAAATCGTCATATCGTTTTTTACGCTTTCCAAGAAATTTTTTAAAGCTCACGGCATGGTCTTCCATTCCTTCTGTTCCTAATAAATATCCATAGGCAGATAAGGATGGAATATTATCACAAAATACTTTTATAATACCAACCATAGGAATAAATAAAATCATCCCCATTACTCCCCATACTTCATTACCGATCAGTAAAGCAATAAAAACCACCAATGGATTAACACTAACCCGTTTTCCAACTATATTAGGAGTAAATATATTAGATTCCAATAAATGGGTAATTAAAAATACGATAGCTGTACCCAGCACATAAATAGATGAATCCTTAGTTAAGAAGGTTAACATACACGCAATAAGACCACTTATAAATATACCAACGTACGGAATAATATTTAAAAATCCGGCCAATACTCCTAAAAATATTGCAAATGGTACCCCCAAAATCGACAGGCCCGTACCTATACAAATAGCCATAATAATCACTACTATAAATACCCCTGATATATAACTATTTATTACTGCCCTACTATCAATAAGTATATGCATAACTTTTTCATGAGAAGGCTCCGGCGAAATGCGCAAAATAAAATTTTTAAACTTTGTTCTGTAATATAGAAAAAAGAAAATATAAAAAGATATAATACCTATAGTAGCCAATAAGTTAGTAGTGCTACTTACCATCCCTTCAATAATTGCTCCGCCGCCTGATATTAAGGATTGTAATTGATCTTTAATCCATTCAATTTGCTTGGTGGGAGTTAAGCCGGTATGTTGATGTACATAATCCTGAATGATTTGCAATTTTACACTTACTTCTCCTTGCAATTGCGGTACCTCATCAATAAACATAATTATTTGCTTGGAAAGCAGAAAAACCATTCCTCCCATCACTAAAAATACGATAATCAGAACTATAAAGGAGGCCAAAAGTCGATGCATCCTCATTTTTTCCTCCAAGAATCTGGCCACAGGAAATAACAAAATGGAAAAAATAGAGGCTAAACACAAAGGAACCATGAATCCTTTAGCATAATAAAGCCCAACAAATAATAAAATTATAAAAGCTAAAATTATGGTTGCTCGTACGTAAAATGGATATTCCTTCATGCTTCAAAGATACAAAACTTGGCAGTTTGACCTCAAAATTTACCAAAATGAAGATTTTGAGGAACGTTGATTAACTTATTTTAAAAATCAAAATTTGCATTAAATCTACTGGTTTATCCACTTTTTAATGGAAACAGCTTGAAACCAAAGCTTACCACTGTAAGAAAATATCAAATTAAGACTCACCTCGATGTG
>CAIKRV010000030.1 GCA_903829945.1 uncultured bacterium
ATAAATTATTATCTCCTTCAGAAAATCAAAAAATTAAACCATTTGATATCGAAACCAATACTTTAAAATTACATTTTATAGGTGCTAATAAAAATTCAAGCATCCATGCCAGTGAAAACATTCCGGTTTTTAAAAGCCATTATCATAATTTAGCTACTACCAATGAAGATATACCTTTATTCAAAAAAATAACTATAAACAATTTATATCCATTCATTGATTTAATTATAGAAGTTAGAGCACAAGGAATTGAATATTCTTTTTTAGTTCACCCGGGTGGTAATCCAACTAACATTAAAATGGAATGGCAAGGAGCAGATCATATTATTTCACAAAATAATCAAAATATTTACAAAAGTAAACTAGGTGAAATTCGTGAAAGTGCACTTTTTTCCTACCAAGGATCGAATGAAAAAATAAAATCGCAATTTATTAGAAAAGCGAACATTAATACCATTGAAGTTGGAACTTATAATACTAAAGAAAACTTAACAATAGATCCTAATATTGAATGGGCCACTTATTTTGGAGATACAGAACCTGATATTATTCAATCAATAAGTTTAGATCAAAACACGAATGATATTCTTTTAGCCGGTTTCACTTATAGCTACAATAATATTGCAACCTCAGGTTCCTTTCAAGATACCTACAAGGATAGTGGTGATATTTTCATAGCTCGAATGAATGCTTTCGGCAAATTAAAGTGGTGCACCTATTTTGGAGGAACCAATCAAGAATATGCCAATCAAATAAATACCGATAAAAAAGGGAATATTTATATTACCGGAAATACAATGAGTGCTTCAGGATTTAGTACTTCAGGTTCCGGGAAAACCAAATATTCCGGAGGCACCTATTTTGGAGATGCTTTCTTTGCAAAGTTTAATACGTCCGGTAATTTAAAATGGTGTTATTATTATGGCGGCACAGATGATGATTGCGGTTCGAGCATAGCAGCTGATAGTGTAGGAAATATTTCCATCACCGGATTTACAGAAAGCAAAACACAGATATCAACTAAAGGAGCCTACCAAGCTAATTATGGAGGCTCCTATGATGCGTTTATAGCCTATTTTGATTCGAATGGTGTGATGCAATGGGCAAGTTACTTTGGTGGAAATAATACTGAATCCGCCAGTGGACTAAATATAGATAATAACGGTGATATAATATTTACCGGATATACTTCCAGTAATTCAGGAATAGCTAGCAAGGGTGCCTATCAAAAAAACTTGGCCGGTGGTGAAGATGCATTTGTTGCCAAATTTTCTGCTGTAGGAAAATTATTATGGAGCACTTATTTTGGCGGCATTAAAGATGAAGTGGGATTAAATATTTGCAGCGATTCCATTGGTGATTTATATCTTGTAGGATTTACCAGAAGTAATGCCGGAATAAGTACAAAAACAAGTTACCAACATAGCTATGGTGGCGGAAATTTTGATGCTTATTTATGTAAATTTAAATCATCAGGTAGTTTAGATTGGAGCACCTATTATGGAGGATCTGATGATGACATGGGTTTTAATTTATATTGCTATCAAAACCATATATGTGTTACCGGATATACTTTAAGTAATAATGGTATCGCTACCACTTCAGCTTACCAAACTTCTAATGCCGGAGGATATGATGCCTTTTTGGCAGATTTTGATTTAAAAGGCACATTAAATTATGCCAGTTTTTTTGGCAGTACCCTTGATGAAGAAGGCGAAGCCATTATTATGAATAAATATGGAGATATTTACATGGCAGGATACACTTACAGTGATTCAAACATTGCTACCAATGGTGCTTTTCAAACAATGATCGGCGGAGGAAGTGATGGATTTATTGCAAAATTTGGAGATAAATGCACACTTACTGCTAACTTTAAATCATGTCCGGATAGCCTTTGTGCTAATAGTATTACTAAATATATTGCAGCAAATCATGCGGGTTCAAATTATTTTTGGAAAGTAAATGGAGGAACCATTCTTTCCGGACAAAATTCCGATTCAATAACTGTACAATGGGGAATAAATGCAGGTGTAGTAAGATTTACTGAAACCAATGGCAAATGTATCGATTCAATAAGTAAACCTATTTATATCGATCAAACTTGCGTATTACCCGGCGATGCAAACAATGATTACCAAGTGAGCATGCGGGACTTTTTAAATCTAGGCATGGCATTTAATAATAAAGGCTTTATACGACCGAATGCAAATTTAAATTTCCTACCTCAATTTTCTAAAAATTGGAAAGATACTTTTATAACCGGTGCTAATTTTAAACATGCTGATACCAATGGAGATGGTATGATTGATTTTAATGATACTATTGCCATCCTCAAAAATTATCAGGCATTAAACTTAGCGGCCAGAAAAGGAACTTCAACGCATCCACCATTGGAAATAAAATTTAATGTGGATAGTGCTTGGGAAGGCGATACGGTTGTGGCTTCCATTTATTATGGATCTAGCGCACAAAAAGTAATTGGCACATACGGATTATGCTTTAATATTAATTTTAATCCCTCTTTGATAGATACCATAGCAACAAGAATTGAAAAATTTAATTCTTGGGTTGCCCCTAATGGGATTCATGCATTTAAACAAGGTCCACAAGGACGATTGGATTTTGCTTCCGTAAGAATAAATCATATAGATACTACAGGATACGGGGAAATTGTTAAAATAAAATTTAAAATTTTCAAGCCAATTGCGAACAATGAGAAATATTTTCATTTGAAAATCAGTGATAATTTCCAATTAAATAAGCAAGGCACTTATTTGCCGGTTTACCTCATCAATGACTCTATTAAATTGATTCAAAAAGTAATCAGCTCCGTAGCAAAGGAAGAAGTAAACCTGAAATCCATTTCGATATATCCCGTTCCTACCGGTGATTTATTAACTATAGATCTAAAGGGTATTAATGCCACTCAATTTATTTTATTTAACCTTAATGGTCAGGAAGTTCACAGAACAAATATTAATTCAAATTCCAAAATAAATTTATCACTGGGAAATATCAGTAGCGGTATGTATATACTTCACCTTGTAACTATTAATGGTGTTTATACCAAAAAAATAATAATTGAAAAATAATGGCGTCAAACTAATTTTATAACTTATGAAACAATTTTACAAACAATTGCTGAATTCAAATCTAAGGTATCTATATTTATTCAGTATAGTATTCCTATTTCAAAATCCACTTTTTGGCGGCACTCCATTGAGCGGAACAAAATACATTGGCACAACCAGTCCCAGCCCCGATTATATATCCATAAGTGCTGCCATAGCCGATTTAAATACCAATGGCGTTGGAAGTGGAGGTGTTACATTCAAAATTCAGGCTGGATATACAGAAACATTAAGTGCTGCATTGATTATAAATGCCAGCGGTAGTTCTTTATCCAATCCTATTCAATTTGAAAAATATGGAAGCGGGACAAATCCATTATTAACTGCCTATACCGGAAGCTCTGCCACCTTGGATGGCATGTTTATAATTGCAGGAACAGACTACATTACGATAGATGGATTAGATTTAATTGACAATAACAGCTCAGGGAATGCAATGATGGAATGGGGATACGCTTTATTAAAAGCTAGTGCAAGTGATGGAACACAATATACCACTATCAAAAATTGTACAATAACATTAAATAAAAACAATACCAATTCAGTTGGTATTTATTCCAATAACCATACCAAGGCCAGCACTACACAACTAAGTGTTACCACTAGTACCGGAACAAATTCCAATAATACATTTTATGGAAATACCATTAGTAATTGTTATTTCGGAATTACATTAAATTATTCTGGTGCCTCAATGACTATTTATGATATTAATAATCAAATTGGAACAAGCACATTAGGTAATAATATCAGTAATATTGGCGGTAATACAACCCTTACTGCAGGAATTTATGCTAATTTACAAAATGGATTAACTGTAGCAAATGATACAATTAGTAATATTCTTTCGAAGGGTGCTAGTACAAGTGCTGCCGCTTTTGGAATTTATGTAAATATCCCTTCTCCTTATAATGTAGATATTTACAATAATACCATCAAAAATTGTTCTTTACAATCTGCTAGTTTTGTTGGCATTTCAAGTGCCCAAACGGTAAATAATATCAGTAACATTTATGGAAATATTATTAAAAATATTAGTTCAACCTATACGGGAAGTTGCAATATTTATGGTATTGACGGAGGAAATCCAACGACTTTAAATTTATATTCAAATGAAATTTCAAATAACACCATTAATATTACTTCAACAGGAAGCTTTTACGGACTGTATCATCAAGGGGCTTCGTATGTAAATTGTTATAGCAATAATATATATAATAATACCATAAATTCTAGTGCGTTTTATGGTGCCATTAATATAGCTGGATACAATACCAATGGTAGTCCTAATACTGAAAATATATATAATAATATTATTCATGATTTAACTATAAATGAATCCAGTTTCGGTTATAGTGGATTGATCAGCGGACTCAATTCTAAAGCCAGTTCCGTTAAAAATATTTATGGCAATAATGTATATAATTTATCCTATAAAGGAAGTTCTAACCAAACCGGATTCACCAATGTTTACGGCATCAACTTAAGTACAGGTTCTTCAAGTACAAAAGTGTATAGAAATAAAATCTACGGAATTTATAATGAATCAACGGATGCAGGTGGAACTATCATTTCAATTGGATTACAAATAGCATCAGGTATTCAAGTTTTTGTTTATAATAATTTGATTGCTGACATTAATGCCTCCAATCAAAATTATGATAATGTATTAGCAGGAATTAATATTGCTAGCGGTGCAAATACAGTAAATCTTTATTACAATACTATTTATCTCGGCGCAACAAGTACAGTTATTACTTCCAATAATTTTGGAAGTTCAGGTATATATACCAATACTACTACTTCTTTAACCATGATTAATAATATAATTGCCAATAATTCCACTGCTTATGGTAGTGGAAAAACAGTTGCCTTCAGAAGGGGAAGCACCAATATTAATACTTATAGTACTAAATCAAACAATAACTTATTTTATGCCGGTTCAACCAGTATTGCCAATAATTTTATCTTTGATGATGGTGTAAAACATGATTCTTTATTAAGTTCTTTTAAAAACAGAATGCTCTTACGTGATAATAATAGCATCAGTGAGGACTTAAGCACTAAATTCATCAGTACATCCGGAGGGTCATCAGATTTTCTTAAAATTGGAAGTTCGCCTACCGGTATTGAAAATGGGGCCATGCCAATCAGCGGATATATAGACGATTACTATACCAATGGTTCAAGAAATTCCTATCCTAAAAGTGCCCAATTAAACGGTGGTGGAACTGCCCCTGATATTGGTGCTATTGAAGGCGATTTTGGTATTTCAGATCTAATAGGCCCAATCATTACTTATACCCCATTAAATAATACTGCAAATACCAATGCAAGAATATTTACTGCCAGTATTTTTGATCCTAGTGGAATGAGTTCAGGAACGAATACACCTTATGTATATTATCGGAAAGGTACCAGTGGTAGTTTTGTAGCCGCTGCAAGTACCGGAAATACCGGAAATACATACTCATTTACCATCGACTACAGTTTAGTTGGTGGCATAAGTATCGGTGATCAAATACAGTATTTTGTCGTGGCGCAGGATAACTTAGGGAATTTATCAAGTAATCCCTACGGTGCTACAGGAAGTACTTCATCGCTTAGCGGAGTAGTTAGTAATCCAAATTCTTACAATATTTTAGCTGCATTAAATGGCAACTATTATGTTGGTACAAGTGCCCATACTCCTGCTGCTACTTTTACAGATATTCCAAGTGCGATTAATGCCTATAATTCAAAAGGTTTAACGGGGCCGGTAAAGTTTATACTTATTGACCCAACATATACCATCAGCAGTACAGTGGTCATCAATGCTAATCCTGATGCCAGTGCCACAAATACATTAACCATCACGACTGAGAATTCGTTAAATCCTATTATTTCAGGTGGTCCAACTAATGCATTAATCGAAATAAATGGAGCGTCATACATTACCATAGACGGTTCAAATACCAATGGCGGAACAAGTAGAAACATTACTTTTAATCATACTAAAGCTTCCGGGGTGGCTAATAATATTTGGATAGCCAGTGCAGGTAATAATGCAGGGGTCAATAACATTAATATTAAAAATTGCATTTTTAAAACCGGTTTAGTAACCAATACCAGCAGTTATGGCATCTATATCGGTGGCAATGCATCCATCAGCACGAGTACCGGCGGAGCAGACAACCAAAACATCACTATTCAGAATAATAGCTTCAGAAATATGGCTTATGGTATTTATGCTTTAGGAATAAATACCAATCCAATTTCCAACCTAAATATTCTGAAAAATGGTATTGGCTATAGTGCAAGTGCCTATATTAATCTCAACGGAATATACTTAAGCCAGGCGAACAATAGTTTAATTAGTTTGGATACTATCAGTTACGTTAGTAATGCTTCTTCAGCACCTATTGGTATTAATATTGGAACAGGATTTATTAATTCTGCCATTAATTCAAATTTTATTAATGCTATTACTTTTTCAGGAACTAGCGGTCAAGGGGCTACCGGAATTTATATTTCCGGTGATGCAAATGCCAATACCAATATTTACAACAATATGATTGCTGATGTATCAGCAGACGGCAACGGAGGCAATTTTCAATCATGGAACCCGCATGGCGTAGTTATCGCCTCAGGAAGTAATTATGGTATTTATTTTAATAGCATATCTTTGAATGGAACACGTGCTAATAATTCCAAAACCGGTATAATATCTTCTGCATTATTTTTAGGAGCCTCATGCTCCAATCTCGACGTACGAAATAATATATTTTATAATATCATGGGCTCTAATAATACTACCACCCCGGGTGCTAATTATGCCATTTATGTCAATGGCTATACAAGTCCCTTTTCGATAATAAATTATAATAATTATTATGTCACTTCCTCCAATATCAATGTCAGTAAATCTCTTGTTTCTTTTGGTGGCGCCGCATTGACAAACCTAAGTGCCATACAAACATCGCTTGGCCAAAATTTAAGTTCCTTAAATACAAATCCTTCTTTTACATCGGCCAATGATTTACATATTACCTCATGTGCTATGAAGCATGCCGGAACAAATATTAGTAGCATTAGCAATGATTACGACGGGGATTCTCGTTCCTCCTTGCCTGATATAGGGGCAGATGAGAACACAAAATTAAATGGTGTTTGGGTTGGTGGTCTATCAAGCAATTGGAATTTACCTGCCAATTGGTGCGGAAATGTAGTCCCAAGCAGTACTGATGATGTTATTATACCCAATGGCGCCACCTTTTATCCTATCATTGCTTCCAGCACTACCCCTGTCGCGCAAAACATCACCATTGCAAATGCAGCATCAATAACCATAAATAGTGGAAATTTGAGCGTATATGGAACAATAACAAATAATGGGACTTTCACCCATTCGGGTGGTAGCATCACTTTTGTATCTAACAACATACAAAGTATTCCAGTTTTAAATTATAATAATGTTATTACCAAAGGAAGCAATAAAACGCTTGGCGGTAATTTGAGCATTAATGGCAATCTAACCCTAACAGGGGATAGTATTAATCTTGGTTCCAATACCTTGACCATAAAAGGAGAAATTAGTAGTCTTAATAAGGGTGCATTTATTGGAGGATCACTAAGCAAATTAGTCATTGACGGTATCGGTAATAAGGATACACTTCCTTTAGTTAAAAATGGATTAAATACATTAACCATACTTCGCAATACCGGAATCATTTTAAATGCCGACCTTTCCATTTTTAATGTGCTTAATTTAAGCAATGGTCCTTTAGAAATTGGATCGTCAAATTTATCCATTAACGGAAGTATTAGTGGTACTTCTTCTATGGTTGGAGGAAATTTATCTAAATTAACTATTGGTGGCAGTTCAAGTATGTTAGTTTTACCAAATATTATTAATGGTCTTAAAGTTTTCCAACTTAAGCGAAATAATGGAGCGCAATTAACTACTGATTTAAGTGTCATTGATACCGTAATACTGGAAACTGGATTATTGGATATTAATGGTAAAAATTTAATTCTTGGAAATGGATCTACAATTGTAAGAACTAATGGCAGTATTAATGCGGCTCCCAGTATTAGTACAGGCTTAATTAATGTATTATATAATGGCAACAGTGCTATTACAAGCTTTGAATTACCAACTACTGTTGCTAACTTAAGCATTGCTTCAGCTACACAAATTATTACCTTATCAAAAAACATTAACGTTAATGATAACTTGTCAATTCTTAATGGTACCTTAAGTATAGATGTTTATCAATTAAACTTAAGTGGAAATTTTAATAATTTAGGAACTTTGCTTGGTGGTCCAAATGCATCACTAAAAATAAGTGATGTTAGCGGAAGTGCGAGTTCAATTAGCCTACCCACTATTACTTTAAAAAATTTTATATTGGAAAGAAGCAATGGGATAACTACACAGGGCAACATTTACATAAAAAATAGTGCTAAGCTTTTATTAGGAAAATTAAATTGTGCTCGTGTTGGTATTTATGATACTTTAAATTTAGGGAGTATGGGTACCTTGCAAGAAAATGATAGCAGTTATGTATTAGGACGTGTATTGGCAAACAGTGTTTTAAATAGCGGTAGTCATTCGAATTTCGGAAATATTGGTGCAGATATTACAATTAATGGAAGCGGTAATCCCGGACTAACTGAAGTGGTGCGTTCCACAGGTTCAGCTTCTAATTATACATCCATTCAATTGAAACAAGGTAGTGTCACTAAAAATGCAATACAACGAATGTATAAAATTTCACCAACTGCCAATGGAAATTTAGATGCTACACTAACTTTAAATTATTTACAAAATGAATTAAACGGACTACCGGAAAATTCTTTAAATATTTTCAGGAAACCGGAAGCCGGAAACATCTTCCAATGGAAGGGCAAAGATAATTATAACCTAAGTTTGCATAATATTACTCTTGGTCATAATATAGACAGTTTTTCAGAATGGACGATTGGCGGAGATCTGACCGCATTGCCGGTAAGCTTATTATATTTTAACGCTGAATATAAAGATGGAAATGTGCACTTGCAATGGAGTACATCATCAGAAATAAATAATGATTATTTTGAAATTGAACGCTCCACTGATGCTAAGAACTTTACCCCTCTGGTGCAAATAAACGGACATGGGAATAGCAGTCAATTAAATAATTACAGTTATACGGACGTTATTCAGGGACTGAATGAGGCTCAAACTATTTATTACCGCCTTAAACAAGTTGATTATAATGGCAAATTTCAAATCTCAGAAATAAAGAAAGTTAATTTATATAACTCCGAAAAACAAATGAAAGTTTGGTATGATCATAACTCGGATAAGATAAAAGTAGAGATCACTCCAAAAAGTACTGAGCCTATTACCATAAGTTTAAGTGACGGATTAGGTCGCATCATAAGTACCGAACAATTAAAAGGAAATCATAAACAAAGCCTTCAAATAAGCATGCAAGGTTTACCAAAAGGAATCTATCATATATTTATTAATTCACAAATGGAAAACGTACAGAAGAAAGTTTTAAAATATTAGGCAAATTATAAAACGGGTAAGCGGCTTTATTCATAGAATAAAGCCGCTTTTAATTTTATTTTGAATCATAATTATTCTCCGGAATAAGCTTTCTCTAAACCTGCAACATCAATTTTATTCATTCCCATCATGGCCTGCATTACACGTTGGGCTTTATTCGGATCTTTATCACCCATCAATTGCCCCAAAGCCTTAGGTATAATCTGCCAGGAAAGACCAAATTTATCAGTACACCAGCCGCACCTTCCGGGAGCACCTCCATCGGCAATTAACTGTTCCCATAATAAATCAACTTCAGATTGATTATCACAATTTACAAACAATGAAATGGCCGGGTTAAACTTATACATCGGGCCACCATTCAGTGCATGGAACAGCTGACCTTCTAATTCAAAAACGCCACTAAATACTTTATCGCCATGGCGATTCATATTTATAATTTTTGAATTTTTGAAAATGGAAGTATAAAAATTAATCGCTTCTTCTGCTTGGTCGTTAAACCATAAAAATGGGGTAATTTTACTCATTTGGATATCTTATTTTTTGAATTTGATTTTAATTTATTTTCTTTAATCCTATGCAATACTATTTTCTTAATTAATGCTTTAGGTAATGGTAATGGATATAAAAAATGGATAGAACCTTTGGTAGTGGTATAGCCTGATAATTCATCCTTAAAAAACGTAACAGTACTTCCATTCCAAGGGTAAAAACCAATATGCTTTTTATTGGCTGCAAAACCAACTAACATGCCATTGAGTATAAATGCAGGCATATTATAACTAATAAGCTCCTCGGCATTAGGCACTAATGATTTAATAAAAGCTCTAAGTTCATACAACTTTTGTTGATATTCTTCAGGTTGTGCAAGAATATAGCTATCAATATCTTTAATGCGAATATTCATTATTTAATTACAAAATTATGGTTTACAAATAATAAAAAAAGGTTTAGTTACGACAAAAAAAAGGTTTATTACGTCAAAGTAATCAATTATTTACAATGTTCAGTGATGGCCAATTTATGGATATCGAATCCTAAGATTTGTAATTTATCAACTATATCGGAATATATTTTATGATCCATGCTAGGTTGACGGGAAAGTATCCACAAATATTTTTTATTCGGATGGCTTACTACGGCATAAGAATAATCAGGCGCTAATATAATCACCCAATATTTTGCTTTGAAAGGCCAAAAAAATTGAACCTTCAATTGTGCTGAAGTAACGCCTTTTTCTAAAAATGCTTTTCCTTTAATATAGGATTCCGGGCCGTTAATGCTTCCTTTTTTACATCGATTTTCCACAATAACATAACCTTTTTCACTCAATGTATATTCTGCGGTGGTGCAATGACATCCTTTTTGAAATATTTGTGGATAGGATGCTATTTCATACCATTTACCCATGTATTTTTTCAAATCAAAATTATCAACGGCCTTTATTTCCTGGGAATTGGTGGTATTTATAAATAGTATATTCATCAATAATAGAATTATCCAAATTTTAGCAGATATCCTTAAATTTAAATTCTGATTTTTATGATTTTTTTTAATCGCTTGTTTTGACATCTTAAGTTTTAAAAATATTATTTAAAGCTTCAAACAATTTTTCAATTTGTAAAGGCTTCCATAAAAATCCATTAAAATAAAAATTGTATTCATCCTGTGTCGGGGCAGTAATATCTGCAGTTAATGCGAATATGGGAATACTTGCCTTTTGCGGATCAAATGTTTTAATTAATTTAGTAGCATCAAAACCATTCATCTCCGGCATATGAATATCCATGAGAATAAAGTCATAATTATTTCTTTTTGCCATTTCCACAGCTTGGATACCGGTGGTTGCATGATCCGTATTTACTCCCCATTTTGTTAATAATTTTCGAATGAGTAAAGCATTAATTTCATTATCCTCAGCTATCAAAGCGTATTTATTTTTTAATTGATTTGTTATATTTTGCGTAATAAAATTTTGTGGTTTGGCTTGTTCTAATGCAAGTTCAAAACTAAAAATAGAACCTTCACCGGGAGTGCTTGAAACTTCGATAAAACTTCCATGCATTTCCACAATTTTCTTAACAATGGCCAAACCTAAACCCGTGCCTCCATGCTTTCTTGTGGTTATTGGACGAATTTGAATAAAACTTTCAAAAATTCTATCCAATTCCTCTTGCGCCATTCCCTCTCCGCTATCCTTAATTTTAAACAATATTTTATCAGTGGAATCAACTTGAGCAATTTTTGAAATTTCAATTTTTACACTGCCCTCATTGGTAAATTTAATGGCATTGGTAATTAAATTACCCATAATTTGAGTTATCCTTGTGGCATCCATTAAATAAGTAGAAGCTACCTGAGGATCTATTTCCAGATGAAGTACTAAATGTTTACTTTTAGCCATCGCATCATAAGTATTGCAGATAGTATTCATCAAATTTGAGAAATTGGTTTCGCTTAAATGCAAGTTAACTTGTCCACTTTCTAAACTTGTAAAATCCAATATATCATTAATTATTTTTAATAAATTATCTGAAGAAATCTTAAGCAATTCCATCAATTCCCTTTCTTCAATGGCCATATTTTTTTCATTAAACATGGCAATAATAGTGGTGATGGCATTCATCGGTGTGCGAATTTCATGGCTCATTATAGAAAGAAATTCTTGCCTTATCCTAGCAGATTGTTCTGCTCTATTTTTCTTCTCAATAATTTCAGCCTTTTCTCTTTCCATCAAGGCTTCCTTTTCCATGGTACGCATTTTCAAAATCAAGTCATAATTTTCTATCACTTTCAATGTTTGCGTATTTATCACCGTTTCTTTCTGACGCAAATAATTTTCAAGTGCCCTGAGTGCCCCTGAAGGGTCATTTTCAAGCTTGGCCAAACGATAAGAAAGATATTCACACTTAAACTTAATAATAACAATATTATAGTCCTTACTATGCTTCAATCCGAGTTGTACGTATTCTTTGGCTTTTTTTAATAAGCCCATTTCAGTATACAATACGGCAATTTTATGATACGCCATGCCAAGACCTAAACGCTCGCCCATGGATTGATGAATTTCAACCGCCTCTAAATAGTCGCTTTCAGCTTCTAAAAATTTTCCTAAGCTGGCATTGGCTTTTCCTCTACCGTAAATAGAAAAAGCAAGACCGCGTGTATCGCCCGTTTGTTTTTTAATGGCAATGGCTCTTTCTATTAATTCTAATGCCGACATGATCTTGCCTTGCTTTAAATATACTCCGGATAAATTGTTATAAGCATTAGATTCAAGATTCAAATCTTTCGCTTTGGTAGCTGCTTTTATAGCATTTTCATAGGCAATTACTGCATTATTCGTATCTCCAAAATATTCATAAACTGTTCCTAATGATTTTTCTGCACGGGAAATATTATGATAATCTTCAAACTTTTTATATATCTGAATACAATCAATCAGATATACCAAACCCATATGGTAATTATCTGTTTTATAATAAATACCGGCTATAGTATATTTTGCATCTGCAATTCCTTTTTCATCTCCTAATTCATTGTAATACAAAATAGCCTCTTGGGCCATGGTGTTAGATTTATCATATTCACCCAGAATCATGAAATACAAGGCCAACTGATTCAGGCTTTCACCAATTAATGATGGATCATTAAAATCACGGCTTAAATAAAGTGCTTGTTCGGATAGCGCAATACTTTTTTTAAGGTCATAAATCCTCACCTCATATGCTTCTTTGAGCAGTAAAGTAATGTGATCCTTATTGGTAGATAAAACAGACATTGTAGTGCGATCCTTTAGATATTGAATAAGTTTAAACAAATATAATGCATTATCATCCGGCTTTTATCTGCGAGTTGATAATTTAACTTACAACCTAAATTCAAAAATTATATGCCAATCAACAATGTTATAAACAGTTAATTTGCATATAATTAAATATTAAAATTTTAATTATCTTTGACCTACAAAACAAGACAGACTGCTTTTCTATTTATCTGTGAACTGAATTTCAAATACTTACGCTTAATTTTGAGCGCAAAATTCAGTGGCTTAGGTTATTATACAGAGGCAGTTTTAACTAAAATTACAACCGACAACGCTTATGAAAATTGCAAAATTGTTAAAACGCTTATTAATTGTGGTTATTGGTACTGCAATAGGACTGAATGTGTTTATTGGCTACGGTAATAGTACCGGTGCACCGAGTGCCTATTCCAATGCGCCAAAGGATTGTGGTAATTGTACCAGCTGCCATAGTGATTATTCACTTTATTCTAAATCTTCAAGAATTGTTTTAAGCGGTATTTCAGGCGGCTATGTGCCCAATGATACCTTTACGATGAAGCTCACATTTTTAAAATCTTCATCCGTTACCAAATCGCATGATTACGGATTTGAAATTGTAGCATTGGATAGCGCCACAAAAAAGAATATTGGTACCATTATTAAAACTGATAAAACCAATACTCAGCTTAATTCAAGTATTGGTTGTGCAGGAGCTACTCGTTCATATTTAACGCATACCAGTACCGGTCATAATGCAGCAGCCGGCAAAAATTGGAATTTCAAATGGAAAGCACCTTCTACTTCAGGCAACACTGTTATTTTTTATGCAGTTGTTAATTCCGGCAATGCTGATGGTTCCACCAGCGGAGATACCATTTTTGCACAAGAATTTCATTATAAATCTACCGTTCCGCTTAAAGCAGGCTTTACTTGCGCATCAAAAGTTTGTGTAGGCGATTCATTAACATTAAAAGATACCAGTTGGGGTACACCAAGCTCTTGGAGCTGGACCTTCCAGAATGGTTCTCCAGCTACTTCTAGTTTGCAATTCCCTAAAGTAGCCTTTTCAAGTGCCGGTTCAGACACCATTACTTTAAGTGTTAAAGACGCAAATGGCAAAACATCTACGGCATCTTTTGTGGAAACAATTAACCCTCTTCCTGTAGCAAGTATTAGTACGAGTAAAACATCTATGTGTAATGGAGATTCCAGTTTACTAACTTCCACCAAAGGCAGCACTTATTTTTGGAGCACGGGTTCCTCTGATTCCAGTATTTATGTAAAAGATTCTCAAAGCTATTCTGTTCAGATTACAAATATTTATGGCTGCTTAAATATTAGCAATTCCGTAAAAGTGAGTATAAAACCGAGTCCCGTTGTAAAACTTAAACCAAATGAAAATGGAAAGTATTGCATGGGCGATACTGCAATCCTTATTGCTAGTCCAAGTGGACTGACGACCTATAATTTCTACCGAAATAAAAGCCTACTGTCAAGTTCTAATGATACGGCACATTTCATAGTATCAGCTGCTACTATTGCTAATTCTGATATTTTTGGAGTTTCCGGTACCAATGCTTATGGTTGTACAGCTTCTTCGCCAAATATCTCTTTAAAATATGCAGCACCATTAAACCCTAAATTTAGTTATAATGATAATCAAGGATTAGTAAGTTTTTATGATTCTACTGCCTCAGTTAGTTCCAGATCTTGGAATTTTGGTGATGGTTCCGCTAATGATACCTCAAAAGCACCGAGTCATAAATTTACCAAAACCGGTATTTTCCACGTGGTATTAACGGTTAACAATGCAAATGCCTGTCCGGATACTATTGGCAATGATGTAAATATTACATTTACGGGAATTGAACAATTACTTACTTCAAATAACATTATTGTTTATCCAAATCCTAGTACCGATCATTTAAATATAAAAATTAATAGCAGTCAAAATCAAAAAGTTTCCTTCATTCTTCATGACTTAGCCGGCAGAACATTTATTACTGAAACTAAGGAATTAACGAGTGGAAACAATACTATTACACTACCTACAGATTACTTGGTGAAAGGAATGTATATCCTAGAAATACAAGGTAAAAATGAAATCAGAAATTTCAATATTGTAAA
>CAIKRV010000031.1 GCA_903829945.1 uncultured bacterium
TCTTCACTAATATCCGGGAGATCGGGAAGCGGCTTGAGGATGGCATCATAATGCACACCCTCAATAAGGTAGTCTTTACCTTGCGCATGGGCTTCGTATAATTTTTTGAGTTGCCGGAGGGATTTGAGATACCAAAGAACTGCTGTATTATAACTGTTAACTTCCTTAATTTTAATTTTTCTGTCATTATCATCTGGTATATTATTAAGTTGTTTGATATTCCAACTCATGGTATCGCAGAGAATCATGGCGTAGTTTTCCTGGAACTCAAGCCATAACTCACGGAATCCCTCAAACTCATGATGATATTCTCGATTAAACAGCCATTGCTTGACTACATAAACGGAAGGCATCCCCGGACGTTCGCATAAGTCGAATAGGCTCACCCCTCGGGATAGATCGTTTAGTATTATTTTGCAATAGCGATTCAAAATATCATCGTTTATAAAAAGCATAACGATGATGGGGTGGAAAGTGTCAAAAAAAATGGGCAGTTTAATTCCTGCCCACTTTTCTTTATTGAATAAAATTTTAAAATCCGACTTTTACCAAACTATGTCTGGACACTTTTCCATCATGCGTTTTTATTTGAACAATATACATAGCTGGAGCAAAATGAGATGCATCAACAATTAATGATAAATCATTTTTAATATTTATTGTTTTAATTATTCTACCTGTCATATCTATAACCTCTAGAACAACACCATCTATAGGTTCATCGAATGCTACATTAAAGCTCTCTGTAAATGGATTTGGGAATATTTTTACATGCAATTCCGAAGGATTTTCACCTTCAATTCCAGAAGTTTTAAACATTGTAGCAGATGGACTGCAACTAACAGTTGATGCTGTATTTAATGTTACACCGGAGCCAGTTACCGCAATAGGTACAAGTGTTGAACTATTATAATTCATATAATATTTATTTGTAGGCAAAGCACAATTTGTTGAAGAATTAGGCGCGAGACTACTACTATAATAATAATTAAATGAAGAAACTCCACTTGGGTATGATTGCCAAAGTATATCCCAATCATTATTGTGATTACCACTTCCATAAAAAGTATTACTGGCATCTATAGTAGAACTTCGTTGATTTAATAAATTCCCGCATCCAATAATCCCAACATCATTGTTGCTTATTGCATTACAAGTAATTTGAAGATTTTGAGTTACTGTAGTATTATTAATCGCGGAACTTGAAGTTGCATAAGCATAGGTAATTGGATTTTGATTGGGCGCAACTACTATCCCAAATTTATGATGTCCAATTGCGTTTGTAGAAATAGTACTTGTAGTACCACTCGAATTATTAAGATAAAATTGTATTCCTATACCATCATTATTTGCACCGCTATATCCAAATTGATTACTGCTGATATTACATGCTAAAGTCTGATTAATAATAAGACCATTATATGGATGCGTGGTATAACTTACTGATTTCCCAATCACATTATTAGTAAAAGTAATTGTATTTCCATTCTCTGAATAACAACCTGAAGTAAATGGGCCATCAATTGTATTGGTATTTATTGTTGTACTGACCCCATTATATATTTCAATGGCATCAATTGGATTACTGGAACTACCAGGCATGGCACTCGAGTTTTTATTTAAGTAAAAATTGTTGTTGGTGCCTATATTGATAGATGTTATTCCTTTTATATAAATCATCTTTTGTGTAGAAACACTTAAAGACGAAGGATTACTAAGCGTTGCCATGGAACCGCAAGAAGTTGAAGATAATTCATAAAAATTTGAGTACGAAACTCCTGAACCTGCTGCAGTAATAGAACCTCCACTAACATTGTCAAAGGCTATATGGGTTTTATTAAATTGAAAAGTTGTTCCCGAAACTGTAATATTTGCATTGTCCTCAGCATAAAGTGCAATGTCGGCATCAGAGATTGTTCCTCCGGTAATTTGAATAACGGCACCACCTTTAGCATCTATACCTTTCCATCCGGAGCAGCCAAAGATCTTACCTCCGCTTCTCAGTTTTAAAGTTCCTCCTGAATTAACAACAATAGTTGCACAACTGCTCATATTTAACGAACCTCCATTAATATCTAAAACAGCCCCTGAATTTAATATTACACTCGTGGCACTTGCAGAGGTTGTACTTCCTATAGTTGTCGTACCCGAATTGACAGTAATTGTAGTATAATTTTTGGCTCCGGCAGACATGGTTCCAGGATTGGTAACAGCTCCAAGCGTTGGCGTAGGACAAACTATATTGTATTTTACAATATTTGAACCTACCGTTTGACCACAATTATTTGTAGCTAGACATTGATAATAACCTGAACCCAAACTTCCCATATTTGAGGCTGAAAGAGAAGAGGAGGTATAAGAACTACCTAGGGAAACTCCATCTTTATACCATTGCCATGCTGTATAACCTGTACTTGTTGCGGTAAGCGTACTTGCAGTACTTAGCGGGCCCGATGGAGTTACTACTTGATTTGGTATTGAACTAACAATCACACTATGTGAACTTGAATAAGAACATCCGGTGGAAGTATTCGTAGAAATAAAATAATAAGTACCTACTTCGGAAACCAAAATGCTGGAACTAGTTGCATTTGGGATAATCCAATCTACACCATTGTTAATAATATGCCATTCATAAGTATATCCACTACTAGCAGTGGAACTTAATGTTATTTTTCCTCCCTCTTGACAAACATAAGCTGTGTAAGTAGAAACGTCCGGAGCCACTGAACCGGAAAGTGAATAAGTAATATCCAATCTATTGGACCAGCAACCTCCCAATTCGCTGATAACATATAAGTGGGCACTTGTATTGGGTATTAAATAATCAGAAGTCCATGTGGTGCCAAGTGTATTATTGCTATTTGTATAGCTTCCACCAGGACCCGCATATCCTGTTGTAGGCATATTATTTCTTCCATTTGTTGGATTATATCCGGGATCAGTATTGTACCAAATGAAAGTTGGAGTACCGGAGGCAACTGTAGAAGTTGGTTTGAAAATTAAATC
Organism: uncultured bacterium; assembly: GCA_903829945.1. GTDB lineage: Bacteria > Bacteroidota > Bacteroidia > CAILMK01 > CAILMK01 > CAILMK01. The sequence goes on from CAIKRV010000031.1 coordinate 3,010, forward strand.
ACAACCATAACCAACCGAAGGGGTACTCGTACAAGTTAATCCGCTTCCACCACTGCATGTCAGACCCGGACTGGTAGGAACGTTCCCAACGTCAACAGTAACGTTATTCGAATTGGTACAAGCAAAACCTCCGGTAGTTTGTGTTTCAGTTAATGAAAAGGTATAGGTACCGGCGACACTAGGCGTTACTGTCGGATTCGATACCGAAGAAGACGGATAATAAGATGTAGTTGTAGGAGATGATGTCCATGAATAGGTATTTGTGCCGTAACTTGTAGTGCCCAATTGAACAGATGAACCTAAACAAATCATTTGATTACTTCCAACAGTAGCACTTGGAACCGGGTTAATAGTAAATGTTACCGATTGGCTACAGGAATGACCATTGTTGGTGGCTGTTAATATAAATGAATAGGTGCCCGCAGCATAGAAGGAGACTGTAGGATTAATGACATTTGTTGCACTTAATGCACATACCGTGGTTGTACCAACCGTATAAATGGCAGGTGACCATGAATAAGTGGTACTTATATCATTATTGGAACACCCCCCCCGGCACTGGTAGTTGCTGGGCTGCCAAGACAATAAGTGCTATTTGCCGCTACACAAGCATTAATAAAATAAACTGTAACTAAATCAATTTTAATGCAACCTGTCGGCGACGTGATAACACATTGGTAAGTAGTAGTACTGCTTGGCGAAACTGAAGGATTAGCGCTGGTGGAAGTCCAACTTCCTGAAGGAGATACTTGGGTCCAACTATAAGACCATCCTGCACTGGTTGGATTTCCTGAAAAACCTATATTTATACTACCGCTACCACAATAACCTAAACCTACCGGTGCATAGGTATTATCTATATCTTCAAATCTTGCAATAAATCCATCTTCATTACCGCCATTGGTACTTTGCCACGGAGATACTGAACTTGGATTATTATTAATTCCACTTGTGCTGTATGTATTACCTCCAATAAATACATTTCCGCAGGGATCCATTGCGATTGCATTTCCGAAATCACTTGCACTTCCGCCATAATAACTACCCCATATCTGATAGCCTGTATTGTCTATTTTAGTAATAAAAGCATCACCATAACCATTATTTGTAGTAGCATTTGTAGCAATACCGGAGGAGCTTTCAGTATAGCCAACAACATATGCATTACCTGAATTATCACATACCATCCCATTTATCATGTCATCGTTAACTGTGCTACCAAAATTCACCGGAAATCCCGAAATATTATTTACGGTAGCACTTGAGAAATCAAAAATAAATTGATCAATAAAAGCATCTTTTTTAGGCGTTGAATTAGTGAAATAACCCCCTAGATACCAGTAAACATCATCATAGGAAGTATGACTGACTTTGTAGTGTGATATGGTCAAACCTTCATCATCTGCTGAACTACCTTCTTCGTAACCCCAAATAAGACCACCGCTGGAAGAACTTGGCGTCGAACTTACATTTACTTGGAATACACCAATAAAAGCATCTTCGCCTCCACTGTATGAACCTGAAAATCCGGATAATGTACTGCTTGAATTGGTATAGCCCGAAACTCCGACAAAGGTGCCTGAATATAAAGAATATGGGATGGAAGATGAATAATAGGTTCCCTCATATATATCTAGAGCCGTACCACATTCATCATCAGAAGTTCCACCAATCCAGGTTCCCCAACCCAAAGTATAAGTTCCGGAACTTGGGTCATCTGACAGGGCAATAAGAAAAGCATCAAATTCCGGGCTGGAAACAGAACCACTGACAGCTTTATAAGTACTTGAAAAACTTGAAAAAGAGCCTAGCACAATCCTAGTGCTGGCATTGGGACTTTTTGTAGTATGATATTCTGAGGCCTGACCCGTTAAATATATATGGCCTGCGGCATCACACTTTATATCCCCACATAACTCTTTAGCTCCCCCACCTATAAATTGGGGATTTGGATAACTCCCCGCTGATGGAGTAGCAATGGTTAAATCACTGTTAAATTTCATTAACCAAATATCGTCAGTACTACCATTGCAAGTTGGGGGGGTAGGATCGGCTATACAAATTCCTGCTCCATATACATAGGTATTCGTTCCATCAAAATAATTGGTTAATGTATTTCCTGTATTATTTCCATTATAAGGTCCGAAACTAGCACCTGTACAAGTACCGGGGCTACTATTATTCCAAGAACTTGCAGTACTATAATAGGTTAAAGCCAATAACGTACCGTCATTTTTAAATTTCCCAAAAAATGCTAACTTTTGATAATAACTTGAATATGAAGATACTAAAAATGTACTATTTACTCCATAAGTATGAAAATTGCTCCAGGTTGCTGTACCAGGGTAAATATTCGTTTGTGTTGTTCCTATACAATAAATATTTGCATTTACATCTATACTCAAATCATTAATCACATCATTATCACTCCCTCCGCAATACGTACCCCAGTCCCATTGAGGCGCTACCACAGGGTCAATAATTAGATCTTTGGTTTTATCATATTTGCCTAAATTAAAAGAAATTTCATTTTTATGTATTTTAAAACTTGATTTAATTATTGTATTGCCTTGAAAAACCTTTAAATTTTCTTGACATAATTCTCCCAATCGATTCCTGGCCCTTAAGGTACCGGATTTTAATACTTTTAACTCATCGGCCCCAACTATTAAAATATTTATATTTTGGGGATCTGCTCCCGAATGGACTATAAAATCATAACGCACTTTTCCATTTATTTGATAAAGCACCATATCTATGCCCGGGTATAAGGATTTGTAAATAATTTTGGAATAAGATTTTACTCCAGTAAAATTTTTATTGCCTAGATAATAATTTCTAAGGGTAGGTGATTCCTCTTCTTTCAAAATTTCAAAATTAGGGTTCGCATTTTTAAATATCAAATCCATCCTTTGTTCCAATCTTTTATTTGGGACATTATTCGGATTATTATTTGATAATATTTCTTTCTGTTCAGGAAGGCATGAACCATTGGCTCTAAAAACAAATTCAATGCCTTGCTTGGTGATATAATAGTCCATTCCATCCGTACTGCCATAAAATTTAATATCAGGTTCAGGAATTTGACCACTATTTTCAGTGAATACTTGCTTGGCCTTTTCCAAACCTTGGGTATAAAGTTTTGAATGCTTTTGTTTGTCCTGACCTTTGAAAACGAAA
>CAIKRV010000032.1 GCA_903829945.1 uncultured bacterium
AGTAAAATAATAATTATCGCAAATAGTTTATCTCAAAAAAAAAGTGCTGCCTAAGGGCAGCACTTTTTTTTTAAGTTTATAAATTTTAGCTATTTAAAGCTTGTGCACCGCCAACAATTTCCAAGATTTCCTTAGTAATTGTAGCTTGGCGTTCTTTATTATATTGTAATTTCAATGCACGTAATAAATCCTCCGCATTTTCAGTAGCCTTATCCATGGCCGTCATACGAGCACCATGTTCTGCAGCATTACTTTCCAATAAGGTACGGAAGAAATTAACACGTAAGCTTTGAGAAATTAATCGACCTACGATAGCTTCTTGGGAAGGTTCAAATATGTAATCAATCTTGCTTGCTTTGGCACCCGGTTTTACTTGTTCCACCGGAATAGGTAAAAATCTTTCTACGGAAGGAATAAATACGGCAGCGTTTTTGAATTTATTATAAATAAGATCAATCGCATCATACTTTCCATCTAAAAAGGATTGCATTATTCTTTGAGCAATTTCATCGGCAGCTTCAAAAGTTAGATGAGTAAATAAAGTAGCATGTTCCTCCACCATTGTAAATTTAGTTTTGGCGAAGAAATCTCTACCTTTTTTACCGACGGTAATAATATCAATATTACCGGCTGCAAGCGCTGCAGGATATTTTTCTTTCATTAATCGCAAAGTTTCCTTTGCAATGCTACTATTGAAAGAACCTGCCAAGCCACGGTCAGAAGTAATAACGATCATTAAAACTTTTTTAACCGGACGTATTTGATAAAATTTCTTTCCATCAGAACCATCCAAGCTACCGGAAAGTTGTGAAAGCATGCCCTGTAGTTTCTGAGCATAAGGACGCATTTGTACAATACGACTTTGAGCTTTTCTCAACTTAGCAGCCGATACCACTTTCATAGCTTTAGTAATCTGTTGCGTTGACTTAACAGATACTAATCGGTTTCTAACTTCTTTAAGTGATCCCATTCTGAATTATTTTGTTAATTAGTAACTCTATAATGCTATTTCAAAAGCATGATAGGAGGCACAAAAAAATTAATATTTACCTGTTAAATCTTTAGCGATAGATTCCAATTTATTGGTAATATCATCATTGATAACACCCTTGCGAAGTTGATCCAATAAATCTTTATGTTGCATTTCCAATACTTCAAATAAATTGGATTCAAATTCCTTTACCTTATCAACAGGAACTTTAGCAAGTAAGCCTTTTGTACCTAGATAAATAATGGCAACTTGTTTTTCCACCGGTACCGGAGAAAATTGATTTTGTTTCAATATTTCTACGTTACGTACACCTTTATCAAGTACCGCTTTGGTGGTAGCATCTAAGTCTGAACCAAACTTAGCAAATGCAGCCAATTCACGGAATTGTGCTTGGTCTAGTTTTAAAGTACCTGCCACTTTTTTCATGGCTTTAATTTGAGCATTACCACCCACACGAGATACAGAAATACCTACGTTAATAGCAGGACGAACACCGGAGTTAAATAAATCTGACTCCAAGAAAATTTGTCCGTCAGTGATAGAAATTACATTGGTTGGAATATACGCAGATACGTCACCCGCTTGTGTTTCGATAATTGGTAATGCAGTTAATGAACCACCACCTTTCACCATATGGCGAATAGATTCCGGTAAGTCATTCATATTTTTTGCAATTGAATTATCTACAACTACACGAGCAGCACGTTCCAATAAACGACTATGTAAATAAAATACGTCACCAGGATATGCTTCACGTCCGGGAGGGCGTTTTAGCAGCAAAGATACTTCGCGATAAGCCACCGCTTGTTTTGATAAATCATCATAAACAATTAGAGCAGGAAATCCACGATCACGGAAATATTCCCCGATAGCTGCACCAGCAAATGGTGCATAAAATTGAAGAGGAGCAGGGTCAGATGCAGATGCACAAACGATAGTGGTGTAAGGCATCGCCCCTTTTTCTTCAAGGGTTTTTAAAATATTTGCAACAGTAGATGCTTTTTGACCAATAGCAACATAAATACAATAAACCGGAGCACCTTTTTCATAGTTCTCACGTTGGTTAATAATCGTATCTAAGGCAACCGTAGTTTTACCGGTTTGACGGTCACCGATAATCAACTCACGTTGACCGCGACCAATCGGAATCATTGCATCAATGGCTTTAATACCAGTTTGCAATGGTTCATTTACCGGCTGACGATAAATTACACCCGGAGCTTTTCTTTCCAAAGGCATTTCATATAATTCGCCGGTGATGGGACCTTTTCCATCGATAGGATGGCCAAGTGTATTAACTACACGACCCACCATACCATCACCTACACGAATAGAACCAATACGACCTGTACGTTTTACAGAATCACCTTCTTTGATACCTTCAGTGGTACCTAAAAGTACTGCACCAACGTTATCTTCTTCCAGGTTTAATACAATGGCTTGTGTACCGTTAGTGAATTCAATCAACTCACCAGCTTGTACTGAATTTAAACCAAAAATACGTGCAATACCGTCACCAACTTGTAGTACGGTACCCACTTCTTGTAGTTCGGCTTCTGATTTATAATCAGATAATTCCTGTCTTAAAATATCAGAAACTTCATCCGGTCTAACTTGTATCATATTATTAATGTAATTTTTTAAATTGAGTTATTGCAAAATGCTAATGTTTAGCATTTTAATTAGCGTTAATTAAATTAGTTCTTAAAGTTCTTAATTGGGTAGAAACCGAAGCATCTACCAATTTGTCTTCATATTTCAATACAAAACCGCCTAATAAATCTGAATTAATTTCATTGCGTAATTCAATGGTTGCTTGGGTACGTTTTGCTAAGAAGCTTTGAATTTCAGTTTTTAAAGTTTCACTTAATGGTACTGCGGAATAAACAGTGGCTTTAATTATATTTTTATTGGCATAAAACATTTCCATATACTGCCTAAATATATCGGGCAGCACATGGTCTCTTTTCTTACGTAAAACAATTTTAAAGAATTCCATGGTAAGAGGAGAGAATTTGCCAGTAAATGCCCGATCCAAAATATGCCATTTTTTATCCAAATGTACAATTGGACTTTTAAGCATATTCGTAAAGGCACGATTAGAATGACAGAGGTCAAGAAATGCAATGGCATCCTGTTCTACCTTTTCTAAAAGATTCCTTTCAATAGCCAAATCATATAGGGACTTGGCATATCTTGCGGCTACTCTAATTTCAGACATAATTTTCAGTTTTGTTCATAGAGTAAGTTCAATACCTTATCTATGAAATATCGTCAATTAATTTGCTTTTACTTCGTTCAAGTAAGCTTCAATTAAAGCCTCTTGTTGTTTAGGGTCTGTAAGTTGATGTTTCAAAATAATTGAAGATGCATCAATGGCCATACTTACCACTTGTTCTTTCAATTGGCGCAAAGCAGCATTCTTTTCAGAAGTAATACTTTCTTTAGCCTGATTGATAATTTTTCTACCTTCTTCCTGAGCAGTGTTTTTTGCTTCAGCAATAATTTTGTCTTTAATATCGCGTGCTTCACGCAATAAAGCATCTTTTTCAGCATGTGCTGCTTTCATTACTTCTTCACTGGTTGCTTTCAAATTAGCAAGTTCTTCTCTTGCTTTTTGAGCAGCCACTAAAGAACTAGTGATAGAATCTTCTCTTTCACCGATCATTTTAAGGATAGGCTTCCATGCAAATTTCCTTAATAGGAAAAGTACAATAAGAAAGGTAACACACATCCAAAAGATCAAACCTATTTCCGGTTGAACTAATTTCATATTTTGTACTTATTAATTTTAAATCTTCGTGTACGCAATAAAATATCCCACATAGGGATAAAATCAAAATAGGGCTAAGTAAACGGCAGGTCCCGAGTTTAAAAGCAGGACCTAGCCATTTATTAGTTTTTCCTACTTACGATTTGAAAACAACAAGAAGGCCTACAACCATCGCAAAGAAAGCTGCTCCTTCCACTAGTGCTGCTGTCAAAATCATATTAGCACGGATATCTCCTGCTGCTTCCGGTTGACGAGCAATACCTTCAAGTGCGCTTCCACCGATCCTGCCGATACCAACGCCTGCACCAAGTGCTGCTAAGCCCGCACCTAAAGCGGCAACGCCATAACCAAGACCAAGATTTCCTGCTGCTTGTAATAATACTGTAGATAACATAGTAATTGTATTAGATTAAAGTGTTAAAAAATTAACTGTTATAAAAATAAGTTTTGTTCAAATTTTAATGATGAGCAACTTGCCCAGCATGTTCTTCTTCATGTTCGTGATGGCCATCTTCTACTGCCGCGCCAAAATATATGGCTGATAACAATGTAAATACATATGCTTGTAAAAAGGCTACCAGTAATTCCAAAAACATCATAAATACTGTAAATGCTACAGATACGATGGATACGCCAAATCCTAATCCTGTGCTCATTTCACCAAAAATGAAAATTAAGCTGAAAAAGGATAAGGCAATAATATGTCCTGCTGAAATATTTGCGAATAGTCGTATCATTAATACGAATGGACGCAAAAACACGCCTAGGATTTCAATCGGCGTCAGCAAAAATAATACCCAAGCCGGTACACCGGGCATGGCTAAAATATGTCTCCAATAATGTTTATTTCCGCTGAATAATATAATGATAAAGGTTAGTACTGCAAGTGTTAGTGTAACTGCAATATTTCCTGTTACGTTAGCACCGCCGGGTAATATTGGAATTAATCCCAATAAATTATTTATCCAAATAAAGAAAAATACCGTTAGTAAATAAGGCATAAATCTTTCATACTTTTTGCCGATACTTGCTTTGGCAACATCATCGCGAACAAAAATTATAATGGGCTCTATAAAAGATTGTAATCCTTTAGGAGTAGCCCCGGGTGCTTTTTTATATGTATTGGCCACAGATATAAATATAAATAGCATAATCGCTACGCTGACAAATATGGCTAATACATTTTTAGTAATTGAAAAATCAATAATGGAAGAAGATTTAGCTTCGTCTATAGTTTTGCCATCTTCAGCAACTACTTTTATTTTCCCGTCAATTAATTTATAATTGTTATAAACAGCTTCTTCATCAAATTTACTGGACATAAAAAAGTCCAAACCCGAATTTGGGTTATATATTATAATAGGTAAGGGTAGGGCAACCACTTTATTTCCGAGTGTAACTATGTGCCACTCATGAGCATCAATAATATGTTCGGTGATGGTTTCACCCGCATCGAACTTTTTTGGTTTGCCGGAATTTTCGGAATTGGCGTGGTCTTGTGCGAAAGTTGAATTGATAACAAAAAGCAGCGCAAATATTAAAGTGCTGATTTTCAGTTTCAAAATTTTATTTATTTGCATCCCTTGAGGTCTCTGAATTTTGGCGCAAATTAGTCATTAAAAAGTAAACTTCAAAGAAAGTACACACTAAATATGAAGAAAAAAAACAAAGCGTAAATCCCAGCTCAGATCCTCCAAAACTTTTTAGCATAACTACAAAGTAAATCAAGGCAATAAGCATTTTAATGCCAACACTCAATAAATAGCCTTTTAAAATGTCGGTTCCTTTTTGATTTCGATAAATTATTAAGGACATCATTAAAAGGGTAAGTAAAAAGAAAAACAAAATACTTTGTCCTAAAGCTGCGTATAAAGAGGTATCCAATAATTTAATAATTGGATAGGCGGCAATTGCTCCAAGAAGGAATACAAAGACGGTAAATTGTAAAATAAATTTTGGTAATGCTTTGGAATTCACTTGATGAACTCTTTTATAAATAAATATAAGCCCAGTACTAACATAATAATAGCCAAACTAAGCGTAAAAATTGGTGTTTTAAAATCGAAATGATGATCCATAATTTGGCCGAGGATTACTCCAAAAGCAACCGGACCAATAAGTTGAAAACCGGCTCCCATATATCTTCCAAGGCGCGCGGGATCTTCTTTAGGCTTCTTGAAGGGCGTTTTCCCTGACGAATTCCTTATTTGATTCTCCATTTCCTTGCATATGGCATGCGCCATTGAATCCGGCACCTACCTCAATAATTAATTTTTTAGTACTGATATCTCCAATTATTTTTGCAGTACTTTTTAAGGTAAGTAATTCATCTACAAATATATTGCCTTCAACAATACCTGAAATATCAGCATTTTGACAATACACATCACCGGCAATTCTTGAGCCTTCGCCCATCACTACTTTTGCCTTGGAAGTAACTGTCCCTGTTACACTTCCATCAATTCTTATATCACCGGTAGTGGTTAAGGTTCCCGTTATTACGGTGCCACCACCTATAATATTAAGTGTGTGTGGATCCACTTCAAATGGTTTGGAGGGGTTGTTTTTACTTGAATTAAACATTGCCATACATTTTCCTGTTTACTCAAATTGATTATGCCGAACCAATTCAATAATTATAAATTATTAAATATCAATATATTGCCTAAAAAGCAACAAATTCTTCCGGGTTCAAGGGATTGCCATTTTGCCAAAGTTCAAAGTGTAAATGCGGACCAGTAGTCAACTCTCCACTATTACCTACGAGGGCAATCGCTTCACCGGAATGAACAAAGGTACCAACTTTTTTTAACAAAACCGAATTATGCTTATAAATGGAAATTAAATTTTTTTCATGTTGTAATATTATCACATTACCTGTTGATGCTGACCATTCTGCATACAAAACATAGCCATCTAAAGTGGCTTTGACCGGGGCATTTTTATTGGTCACAATATCTGTGGCAAAATGCTCTGTGGCCAATGAAAAATGATCGGAAATATACCCTCTTACCGGTGGGAAAAAAATAATATTATCGGAGGAAAGTTTAAGGTTATTGTCTTTTAAATCAATACTTTGATTATTGTTTCCTTGAAAAGATGCTAATTTAAAAATACTTTTTTCTTGATTCATAGAGGAGGAGGAATCTCCGAACATTTTCCTCATGCTGTTTATTTTAATATTATATTCCTTTATAAGATTATCCAAGGAATCTTGTTTCTTGTCATTTTCATAAAGACGCTCGCTGTATATCGAACTTTTATTGCCATTAATACCCGGAATAATGACCTTAATCGGCGTAAAGGCAAACAACAAATATTCCAATAAAAGCACGATACAAATTAAAACTGCAAAGAACGACACCAGATTAACAATTGTCAATTTGAAGGTTGCTTTTCGTTCCAAATGATCATTATAAACCACAATCCGATAGGGGTGGTAAATATTTTGAAGAAAGTTTTTAATCTTGTCCCTGTTGATAAGCATTGGTAAAGTTAGCGAATTTGATATTATCTATTTATGGTTAAAGATGAGAAAATTTACGTTTCTTTGCCATAGAATAAAATAAAATTGTGATTTCAAAGTTACATAATCCGTACACTTTTTTGAAAATACCTTTGAAGAAATATCTTTTTCGCCTTTGTATGCTCCTCACCATTATAATTGGTTTTGGGGGCTGTAAAAACTTTAAAAACACCAAGTTTGGTCATTTTTATCATAATATGACGGCACATTATAATGCCTATTTTAATGGTAAAGAGAAACTTAAATTGGTGGAGCAAAAGCTTTATGATGCTACGGAAGATAATTATGCTATGGTACTTTCAGTATTTCCCATTGGAACTGAAGCTGCTGCAAAATCATCCGGCGGTGATTGTGATATTATTATCAAAAAGGCTACTAAAGTTATCAAAAAACATGATGTCAGTGATTGGGTAGATGATGCTTACCTTCTAATTGGCAAGGCCTTATATTATAAAAGAGAGTATTATCAAGCCATCGAAACCTTTGAGTTCGTAGCCGGAAAATACAATAAAGAAGTGACCGGTTTGGAGGCGCAAATGTGGATTGCTCGTTGTTATTTGGAGCTTAATAAATTTAATGACGCTATTGCGCAAATTACATTTATGAAAGCTTTGAAAAATGTTCCTGATTGGCTGAAAGGACAGTATTACGTTACGGAAGCAGACTATTATATCCGTAATGATGAATATAAATTGGCTGCCGAAAAATTAGAAAAATCAATTCCGGATATTCGTGTTCGAAAATACAGAATTCGTTATTATTTTATCTTGGGTCAACTGTATGCTAAAATTGGAAACGTTAAGAAATCATCTTATTTTTATAATGAAGTTATTCATCGTGTTTCCCCATATGAAATTTCTTTTCAAGCTAAAATGGGTTTAGCGGATTCTTACGAATTGCAATCCTCCAAAGAAAAAAAGAAAATCAGAGAATTTTTAGTGAAGTTAACCAAGGATACTAAAACCAATGGCATATATCTGGATCAAGTTTATTATCAACTTTCCAAAATAAGTTTGAAAGAAGGTAATATGCCTAAAACCTTAGCTTACCTCAAATTATCGGCCCATACCAGTGTTCGAAATAAATATCAAAAAGCCATCAGTTATAGTACGCTAGGCGATTTGTATTTTAAAATGCCGGATTATCCGAATGCTAAAATGTTTTATGATAGTGCCAACTTTACGGCAAATTCTAAAGGATTTACCAGTTCTGAAGTATTTAAGAAAAGACAAAAAACCTTAAGCGATTTAATTGCAAATTTAATAGTCATTCATGACCAGGATAGTTTACAAAAAATGGCCATGCTTTCCAGTGATGAAGTTGATAAAATCATAGACAAAAAAATTGCCGATCAAAAGGCAGAAGATGAACAAAAGAATGCGGAAGCCGAAGCTGCCAAAAAACGTGCTGAACAACAACAATTGGATGATCAGGCCAATCAAAACCAGCAGAATAATTATGCTGTAAATTTTGATAATGGAACACCTGGCGGTGGCATGCCCGGAGGCGGACTTCCCGGTGGAAATAATACTATGGGATCCAATGCTCCTGGTGGTGCCGGTGGATCAAATAATCCGGGAGCTTCAGGTGCGGCAGTGGACCCGACGGCCATGTATGGTAATTCAGATGCCAATGCATTTTATTTTGATAATCCTGCTTTAGTTACCCAAGGGACTGCAGATTTTATGCGTAAATGGGGTAGAAGACCACTACAGGATGATTGGAGAAGAAAAACAAAAGCTGTAAATCCCATTCAGGATAATTCTCAAACTAATAATGATCCTAAATCTGCTAATAATGGCGATGGTACCAAAACGGTCGATTCTGCTGCTAAAGCCGCAGCAGCTAAGGTAGCTCCGAAGGACTTAACGGCTAATATGCCTACAGAAGTAGCCGCAGATAAAAAATCGTACTACAAGGATATCCCATATACTAAATTACAATTAAAATACTCTAATAAGAAAATTGAAGATGCCCTCTTTAATTCCGGTTCTATCTATTATGAACAATTGAAAGAATTGGAAAAAGCCGCTCTAAAATTTGAAGATTTAGTAGCTCGTTTTCCGGATAGTAAATATTTGCTCAAGGCTCATTATTACCTATTCAAAATTTATGACGAATTGAAACTGGATGACAAAAGAGATCAGCATAAGAATTTTATCTTAAATAATTATCCGGGCTCTGAATATGCCATGCTCATTAAAAGCCCTGAATTATTACGTCAAAAATTAGCCAGAAAGGTAAATCCTGAATTAGAGGAATTATATACCAAAACATTTGATTTTTATAAGCAGGATAAATGCGAAGAAGTTCAGGCTAATTTTACAGCCAGCCTGCAAACCGGTAATAATTATCTTTTACCGAAATTTGATTACCTGAGAGCCATTTGTCCGTTAAAACATGATACCGGTACGGCTTTGACGGATACGCTTAAAGCCTTTGCAAAAAGATATCCGGGCGATGAAATGGCAAGGGAAGCAGACCGATTAATTAAATTATTGGAAGAAAAAAGAATTCAGGCTAGATATAAACCAAAATCGAGCGATACCATTGTTGCTGAAAAACCTTCCCCATATAAAAAGAATGATACGATTGCTCAATTCTATGTCTTTTCATTCCCGATCGAGAAATCTAATTTAAATAAAATTAAAGTGGCCTTCTCAAATTACAATACCTCTAATTTTGCGAATGAAAATTTAGAGATCACAGCTACAATTATTGGCAATGATAATATAATAATTGTAAGAAACTTCGGTGATATAAAGCGTGCACTTAATTACTTCAACACGCTAAAAAGAGATACTGAATTTTATGATAATTTTAATTTGCCTTCACATCGTGAATTTGTAATCTCGGAGGATAATTTTAAGATTTTACAACAAGACAAAGATTTTTCTTTATATCAGAAATTCTTTAATGCTAAATATTAAAATTAATCATGAGAAAGAGAATTATTCTAATTTTATGGTTACTATTTGGTTTGGCAATATTAACCCCAAGCCTGGTTATTTATTTAATATCTATTGATACCTTCGGAAAATTGCCAAGTACGGATAAATTAGAAAATCCGGAGGCAGCCTTAGCCACTGAGGTTTATTCTTGTGATGGGGTAGTATTGGGCAAATACTTTAATGAGAATCGTTCCCCGATTACCTATGACCATATTAGTAAAAATATGGTAAATGCTTTAATTGCCACAGAGGATGCCAGGTACTATGATCATTCAGGAATTGATTTTACCGGTTTAATGCGTGCAGTATTTAAACCTTTATTATTAATGGGACATGCCGGCGGTGCCAGTACCATTAGTCAGCAATTGGCTAAAAATTTATTTGGCCGACCGCACTTTAAAAATAAATTCCAAGTCTTAGGTCAAAAAATGAAGGAATGGGTGATTGCCGTTCGTTTAGAGAAATTTTATACCAAGGAGGAAATTATTGCCATGTACCTCAATACGGTTGAATTTGGACAAAATGCCTATGGCATAAAATCAGCCGCCAGTACTTATTTTAATACTACACCCGAAGCTTTAAGCGTAACGCAAACAGCCATGTTGGTGGGATTATTAAAAGCACCGACCGAATTTTCACCGGTAAAACATCCTAAAAATGCCATCAATAGGAGGAATACTGTTTTAGGACAAATGGTTAAATATGATTATTTATCGGAAAGGCAATTTGCTCAATTATCTAAAGAGCCGATTTTATTGGATATGCACGCAGATAGCCATGATGAAGGTCAAGCAACTTATTTCAGGGAGTATATTAAATCCATTGCAAAGAAAGTAGCTGAAGATAATAATTTGGATTTGTATTCTGATGGTTTGAAAATTTATACAACCATTGATAGTAGAATGCAAAAATATGCTGAAGAAGCTGCATATCGTCATTTAAAAGAAATGCAAACTAAATTGGATAAACAATATGCTAAAAAACATCCTTGGGATGATAACCCTGAAATTGTTGATTTGGCAGTTAAAAGATCCGTTAGATATGCGGCATTAAAGCAATTTGGCGTTTCCGATGTAAAGATTAGTAGAATTTTCAATACTCCACAGCGGATGAAAATATTTTCTTATCGAGGTACAGTGGATACTACAATGAGTCCATTAGATAGTATAAAATATTATAAATATTTTTTACAAACAGGTTTTATGGCTATGGAACCCGGTACCGGAAATGTAAAAGCATGGGTGGGCGGGGTTGATTTTAAATTTTTTAAATATGACCATGTTAATCCAATGGCCAAACGTCAAGTGGGATCCACCTTCAAGCCATTTGTATATGCTACGGCCATCAGTAATAAATTTTCTCCATGTGAAGAAGTACCTAATGTTCCGGTAGTTTTTGAAAAATTTGATAATTGGCAACCTAAAAATTCTGATGGAAAATACGGCGGTAAACTGACCCTGAAAAATGGTTTAGCACAATCCGTCAATTGCATCACCGCATGGGTGATGAAACAGGTGGGAGTAGAGCCCGTCGTAAAAATGGCGCATAAAATGGGAATTACCAGTGATTTGATGCCGGTGCCAAGTTTATGCTTAGGGGTAGCAGATTTATCGGTGTATGAAATGGTTTCCGCTTATAATACTTTTAATAGCAAAGGTATTTATGTGGAACCGATGCTCGTAACGAGAATAGAAGATAAAAATGGACATATTTTAAAAAATAATTTTGAACACAAAACTGAAGAAGCTATTGATGAGAAATCAGATTATGTGATGATTAATATGTTGAGGGGGGTGGTTGATAATCCTGCAGGAACGGCATGGCGTTTGCGTTTTATGTATAAACTGGATGCACCCATGGCCGGTAAAACAGGTACTACCCAAAATCAGAGCGATGGCTGGTTTATAGGAATGGTTCCTAAGCTAACCGCCGGCGCTTGGGTGGGCTGCGATGATCGGGCTGTACATTTTTATAATATGCAGGATGGACAAGGAGCTTCCTTGGCATTACCGATCTATGCTTACTTCATGCAAAAAGTTTATGAAGATAAAACCTTAGGATTTACGAAGGATGATTGGGCAAAACCTAAGGACGGACTTGATGTTGAATTGGATTGTTCCAAATATTCAGGTGATAATCATGAACCCGAAGAACATGATCGAATTTATTAGCATAAAAATTAATGAAGTTATTTAAAGTTCAATATTTATCCATTTTGCTGATAATGACACTCATTTTTTGTTCATGTCAAGCACAAAAAATCACCACCGTTGATGCTACGCGTCAGGATTGGTCAGGTGGCATAGCAGGATATTATGGAACCAATTTTCATTTTACTTTAGAAACATTTACGATTAAAAATGATACTTTACTGATTGATAGTATTTGGATACAAAATAAAGTTTATGCACTTCGTAGAGATACCTCTAATGCGGATAATCCAAACTTAAAAGTATTTAAAAAAGGGAATAAGCTCTCTTATTTTATAAACGTGGGTTTTAGTGTTAATGAAAATCATCAAAACTATATTGCGGAAGGAAATAATGTAAAAGATGAAAATCATCCGGCTCCAATTAAATATAATGGTTCCGCCTTGGTGCAATACCATTTAAAATCGGCGAAGAAAATTTATTATTACGAAATACCATTTTTAAAGGTGCTTACGCCTGCCAATTATCCTTAAAGAAATTATCATGAAAAGAAATCAATTGCTCGTATTAGTGCTTATGCTTAGCATTGGAACTGCTTTTAACCTGCAGGCTCAAAATCCAATGCCTAATACGGATATATATATTGTCCCTTTAAAAGTTGTCGGGGATAAATATACTTTAGGTAAACCTGAAAATATAACTAAAAGGGAAGGGTATGACAATCAACCGGCATTTATGCCTGACGGCAGTGCATTGCTTTATACCGCTATAAAAGGGATAAAAAATGCAGAAGTTTACCGTTATGATTTTAAAACAAAATTATCAAAGCAATTAACCAATACGCCGGAGGATGAATTTTCGCCAACACCAACACCGGATGGAAAATACTTTTCAGTAGTTAGGGTGGAAAAAGATTCAACCCAAAGATTATGGAAATTCCCTTTACCGGGCGGTGCCCCTGAATTAGTATTTAAAGATGTAAAAAGAATTGGCTACCATTGCTGGGCCGATAATACTATTTTAGGTTTATGGATTTTAGGGGATTCTATGAAAGTGGGAGACGCAAGAATGGGAATGGCCTTATTTGTAGATACAGGAATTGGAAGATGCATTCAGGCTATTCCGAATGATCGTGCATTAAGTTACGTTAAAAAATTGAGCAAGGATCATTGGGAAATCATGCGATTTGGATTAGGAGCCGGTAAAAAATCTGATATTATAAAATGTTTGCCGGAAAGCGAAGATTATGTTTGGACCTCGGATGGAATTTTGCTCATGGGTAGCCAAGGTAAGCTTTATAAATTTAATCCCAGAAAGGATAAAGATTGGGTCATGATTGCTGATTTTAAAGGAACGGAATTAGAAAATTTTTATAGAATTGCTATAAGTAAGCAAAATGATAAGATTGCTTTAGTCAGTTTTAAAGGCAAAAAGCCTTGATTTATCTGTTTTGATAAACGCGTTGAATAATACCTACGGAATGTATAGCTTCCTCTAAGGTAGCTATTTCATAAGGCAAACCTAGTAAAGCATTTACTACATTCAATATTACTGTGCTATGGTTATTAGCACTGCCTTGATAGGAGCCATAATGATTTGGTTTATTGGCAGAGGTTAAGTTTGGCGTTTCCATTCCATCCACATGGAAAAATTCTAATTTCTCCATGTATTGCCCGCCAATTTTAATACTGCCTTTTTCTCCTAATATTATAATACTGCTTTCCATATTGGCACCAATGACCGAAGTAGAATATGAAAATACGCCGGCACCTTCATTTTCAAAATTAAAATGAAAACTTCCGGTATCTTCAAATTCAATCATGCCCTGATGATTGCAATTTGCGAAAAAAGTATTTTTTATTTCTAAGTCTCCAAATACCCAATAGAGCAAATCAACAAAATGACTGAATTGTGTATATAAGGTGCCTCCGTCCAAATGCAAAGTTCCTCTCCAATTACCGGGCTTATAATACCTATGGTCGCGGTTCCAGTAACAATTAACTTGTACCCAAAGGATTTTACCTAAGCTTTGTTCTGTCACTAATTTCTTAAGTAAAGCCGCCGGAGGACTATACCTATTTTGTAGGACACAAAACACTTCTTTATTTTTTGCTTGAGCTAACTCTTGCAAGGAATAACATTCCTCTACCAATAAGCCAACCGGTTTTTCAACCAATACATTAAAGTCATTATTAATGGCATGTATGGCATGAGGAATATGCAGGCCATTCGGCGTGCAAATAGCCACAACATCTGCATTTATTCCGGCGGCAATACATTGATCTAAGGAATCAAAGCAAGGTACCTGATACATTTGATCTGCCAAGAGCCTGGCTTCTGCATCCATATCAATAATGGCAGCCAATGCTGCGGATGGACAAGCACTGATTTCTTCAGCATGTCTTTTGCCGATATGTCCAAATCCCAGGACTATAAATTTTATATTGGGCGTACTCAATTTATTAATTTAAAATTTCAATCAGTGCAAGGTCATCAATATTAAATCCACATTTAAAATGCCCCTTAGGACAAGTGCTTCTACCATGTATTCCACAAGGACGACATTCCAAATTTTCTTTGATTTCTATAATATATTTTTTGTCGGACAATGGTCCAAATCCAAATTCAGGAAGCGTAGAACAAAAGATAGCTGCCGTAGGCGCATTGACTGATGAAGCCAAGTGCATAGGAGCAGAATCATTTGTGTAATTCATTACGGCATCCTTCATTAATGCGCACGTATCAAGGAAAGATAATTTTCCTGCTAATATTTCAAAATTTACATGGGCACTCGCCGCACTTATCCCTTCGCAAAGAGGGATATCATTTTTTCCTCCTAATAAATAAATTTTATAGCCATTGGCATGGTCCATAAAGTTTATCCATTTTTCAGCCGGATATTGCTTAGTAAACCATACCGAGGCAGGAGCGATGGTAATATAAGGTTCAGTTTTGTATAAGGCCGTATGTTCCTCATTTTTCATTGAGGGATAAAGTTTCGGCAAATGAGCCTGGGCATCGGTTAAATCCTCAATTAGATGATGGTTTCTGGCTATTTCATGCAAGAAATTTCCTGTGCTATCCGCACCAATACGATGAGGGAATTTTTTCGTAAACAAAAAAGAAAAAGGATTCTTTTCAAATCCTCTGCTTTCTTTAGCCCCTGAAAAAGCAGTCAACAATCCGGAGGCTCCAAATCTTTGTAAATTAATAATTAAATCGTATTTGGTATTTCGAATTTGCTGTAAGAGGCGAAATAAGTTTTTATATTTGGTTTTACTTTTATCCCAAATTAAAATTCGCTTTAAATAAGGATGAGCTTCAAATAATGATTCATTTCCTTTTCGTACTAAAATATCAAGCGCAGCATCCGGATAAAAAGTATGCAATTTTTCCACTATACCGGTAGCCAGAATTACATCTCCAATAAAGGAAGTTTGTATAACAAGAATCTTCAAATAGCTAAGTATTATTCTAAACTATGCAGGTAAATAATTATATCGCAAAAAGATTAACCTGCAATTAAATTATTAAACCGGAATTTCGTATTCCCTCAAAACATCATTTAAAGAAGTTTTTAAATCTGTAGAAGCTTTTCTTTGCCCGATAATTAATGCACATGGAACATTGTATTCACCGGCATTAAATTGTTTCGCATAACTGCCCGGAATCACTACGGATCTGGCAGGAACATATCCTTTATATTCTACCGGCGTATTTCCGGTGACATCAATAATTTTTGTGGAAGCAGTTAGGACAACATTGGCACCTAATACGGCCTCTTTTTCTACGCGTACACCTTCTACAACAATGCATCTGGAACCAATAAAACAACCATCTTCAATAATGACCGGGGCTGCTTGCACGGGTTCTAAAACTCCACCAATACCTACGCCGCCACTCAAATGAACCCCTTTGCCAATTTGTGCACAGGAGCCGACCGTAGCCCAAGTATCCACCATGGTGCCCTCATCTACATAGGCGCCGATATTTACATAGGAAGGCATCATAATAACACTGGAGGCCAAATAGGAGCCATGACGTGCTACGGCAGGAGGTACCACACGAACTCCTAAATGTTCAAAATTCTTTTTTAATGGAATTTTATCAAAATATTCCATGGGTCCTGCTTCCATAACTTTCATATGACGAATAGGAAAATAAAGCAATACTGCTTTTTTAATCCATTCGTTGACCTGCCATCCGTTTTCACCGGGATTGGCTACTCTCAAGCGACCTTTATCTAATTCCTCGATAACATCAGTAATGGCCTGTTTATATTTTCCTTCAGCAAGCAGAGAACGATCGTTCCAAACTTCTTCAATAATGTTTTTTAATGCGTCCTCTTCTATTCTGTTTTCCATAATTTCTTATTACTTCTTTAATTTTGCTTTTGCTTTCTCTTCTTCAATCTTATCCAATTTATCAAATAGTTCATCCAATTGGTCGCTTAAAATTCTTTTGGCAACTATTTTCTTATTGGCATCTAAAATATACATCACGGGAGTACTGTAAACGTCATACATTTTATTAAAATCAGTAACTGTAAAACTATCCCAAACATTTATCCAATCTCCCCATTTATGTTCTCTGAAATATTTTTTCCATGGACCGGGTTTTCGTTCTATTGTAGCTGCATAAACTTCAATTTGTCTTTTGGTTTTATTTTTTACATAGTAATCATGCAACAATGGAGTTTCGTGCTGGCAATGCCCGCAATCGGAATCCCAGAACCAAAGTATCGTATATTTGGATTTAACACTATAGAGCGTTCTCACTTTTCCATTAGAGTCAGTAAGGTACAAATCAGGTGCAGTTTTCCCAATTAAAATATTGCGCAAAATATTACATCTTCTTCTGATTTGACGAATGGTGTTAGAATCCGCCCAATAAGCTTTACCGCTCAAATAGTAGGTATCACCAATATGCACCAACACTGCATCCATTCCCATCATTGGAGAATTTTCATAAGTATTTAAAACATACCAAATAGTATATTTATACATTTCCTTATTGTTTTCCATTAATTTTATCACTTTGTCTGCATCAGCATTAATGGAATCCGGCATTTGCGGGACTAGATTTTTAAAGAAATATTCAAGTTTGCTGTCAAAAAATGGCGTTCTTACCAATCGCTCGTCGGTCATATCAAAATTATCGAAATAATGTGCTTTGAACCAGCGATAAGGAAAAGTAGAATCTGATCTGCCATTAGCTAATTTAGGGGCCTCAGGAATTTCCGGTTCACTTGCAGCTTTGATAAGTTTTACGGCAAAGCTCTTCGCATTTGCATCCATCCATTTGGTTCTGAAATCTGCCATATCTTTATTGATGGCATTCATTTTTTCTTTCAATGCTTTTTGGTCCGCTTCTGCAGTAGTTTTTTTGTATAATTTACGCAAAGAATCTACCATAGTGCCATCATCAAAGGCTTTCTTTTGATACTCATAAAACACAGCGTTTTCCTGCGAACCTTTTACTTTCATATGCGTAATTAAATTCGCAGTATCTGTTTCTAAACTAAAATTTTGTTCAGAAACTAAAAATTCAAGAATCTGATGAGGCATACTCAATACATATACACCACCCGGTAAGGTGTTTTTTCCTTTAAAAAGTAAATTTCCATTCGCATCGGCTACCGCCGAATCTTGTTTGATAAATTGGTTTTTACCATAGTGATAACCAATTAAACATTTTACATCATGCAAACCCTTTACTCGAATTTTTATTTGATGTCCTTCTTCCGTTGCCGCAGCACTACCGGAATAAAATCCGAAAATCGAAATACACGATAGGAGTGTGGTAATGATAAATCTATTCATAAGTGTTTCTTATAAGATATTTTGGTTCCTTGGGTTCCTGCAAAAATTGTGCAATAGCCAATATTATTTGCAAATATACAAAGGACTGAGACAATTTTCTAAGGAAATTAAAGCTATAAATTTACCAAATTAGAATACTCGATGAAGGAGAGGTTATTTGTATATTAATTTACTATTCAATGTTTTATGCTAAGTGCTAATGCTTCTGCACAGCGCTCTCCATCCATAGCAGCACTTACAATACCGCCGGCATATCCTGCACCTTCCCCACATGGGAAGAGCTTCCTTATTTGAATATGCTCCAAAGTTTCAGGATTTCTGGGAATACGCACCGGAGAGGAAGTTCTGCTTTCTACACCTACAATTTGAGCATCATTACTTAAATATCCTTTCATTTTTTGTCCAAAGACTTTAAATGCACCTTGCAGTCGAAATCGAATATTAGGAGGTAACATGGAATGCAAATCGGAGGATACCAAGCCTGGAATATAGGATGTTTTGAGTAGGGTAGCAGACCTTTTATTATTGACAAAATCCATCATTCTTTGGGCGGGAGCGCTTTGGGTTTCTCCTGCGGTTTTAAATGCCAATTGTTCCAATTCTTTTTGCATTTGCAAACCGGCCAAAGGTCCATATTTCTGATAAGGCAATAAATCATCCTCATTAATGGAAACTACGATTCCTGAATTAGCAAAAGGAGAATCACGTTTGGACGGGGACATGCCATTAACTACAATTTCGCCGGGGGCAGTTGCTGCAGGTACGATAAATCCACCGGGGCACATACAAAATGAAAATACTCCTTTATCAATACCATTGTAGTTAATTTGACTTACCAAGGCATAAGCGGCCGGCGGTAAATATGGATTGGAGCTTGCTCCATGGTATTGAATAAAGTCTATCAAAGATTGTTGATGCTCAATCCTTACCCCCATAGCAAAAGGCTTTGCTTCTACATGGATATTTTTCTGCGCTAATAATTCAAAAATGTCCCTGGCTG
The DNA here is from genome assembly GCA_903829945.1 of uncultured bacterium. Classification (GTDB taxonomy): domain Bacteria; phylum Bacteroidota; class Bacteroidia; order CAILMK01; family CAILMK01; genus CAILMK01. Next base: position 19,214 of record CAIKRV010000032.1, read on the forward strand.
AATGTCCGGTGGCAAGGATAACTCCTTTGCCTTCAATTTTATTTCCCTCATGGGTAATTATTCCGTGCATGCAATTATCCTTAATGATAAAATCATCCACACGCGTATTAAATAAAATTTCTCCTCCGTATCCAAGAATAGTTTCCCTTAATTTAGTAACTAAGGCCGGTAATTTATTGGTGCCAATATGCGGATGTGTATCTACTAAAATATCTTCTTTTGCACCATGCTTTACCAATATTTCGAGAATGCGACGAACATCACCGCGCTTCTTTGAACGCGTATATAATTTTCCGTCTGAATAAGTACCGGCACCTCCTTCGCCAAAACAATAATTAGATTCAGGATTTACAATATGTGCCTTATTAATGGCTGCTAAATCTCGCCTTCTGCTACGGACATCTTTTCCTCTTTCAATCACAATAGGTTTGATGCCCAATTCTATTAAACGCAAAGCAGCAAATAGGCCGGCAGGGCCTGCACCTACGATGATGGCCGTTTTACTTTTACTTACTTCTTGGTAAGTATAATTATTGGTAAAAATTTCAGGAGCTTGACCATGATAAACTACGACTTCAACATTCACTTTAATATTGCTCTTACGTGCATCTATGGAACGTTTTATTGGTCGAATAATGATGCCATTCCTATCAGAAATTCCAATGGAACGCAAGACTTCATTCTGAAATAAAATTTCATTTAAGGCCTGTTCCGGACTAAGGCTTAGATTAATTATTTTAGGAAAGGGCATAGGTTAAGTAGTTAACTTAAAAAAACCGAATTTAGCGCAAAATTAAAGGATTGTGCGCTAGGCATCTAATTATAGGGTCAGGATTTATTCACGTGGCATTAAAAACATTTCCACCGAGCCTTTGCCTTCTCTGATCAGTTCTATTTCATTACTGGAACAATCAAAGATGGTGGAAACTTCTTTCCCTCCAAAACCACCATGAATAACCATATCTACACGATCTTTAAAGTATCCGTAAATTTCTTCAGGATCCGTAAAATAATCATCTAAAAGTTTATTATCGTGGATAGAAGCAGAAACCAATGGATTTCCTAATTCTTTAACAATATCCCTTGGAATTGAATTATCCGGCACGCGAATTCCAATGGTCCGTTTTTTGTTTTTAAACAGCTTTGGAACCTTGTTATTGGCTTTTAAAATAAAAGTATAAGGGCCGGGTAAACATTTTTTCATCAGCCTGTAAATACTGTCCTCAAAGGGAACCGTGTATTCCGATAGGTGACTTAAATCCGAACAAATAAGGGAAAGATTAGCATTTTCCGGCTTTTTACCAATGGCCATACATAATTTATCGATGGCTTTTTGGTTCTTCATATCACAACCGATAGCATAAACAGTATCAGTAGGATATATGATAACAGCGCCTTTCTTTAGGGCATCCACTATGGCACTTAAATGCCGTGGAGCTGGGTTTTCAGGATAGACTCTTATCAACATTGCATAAAGGATTTATGTTGTGAAGATAAGTAATCCTTTTCCGGATTGCAAATTTTTACAATACTTTTTTAACCAAATCAGCTGCTTCGCTAAGTAAAGTTGCAGAAAAGACCTTTAATCCGCTATCGGTAATAATCTTTTTAGCCTCTTCAGCATTAGTACCTTGCAAGCGCACTATAATAGGTACATTTACATTGCCTAAGTTTTTATACGCTTCAACAATACCATTAGCTACACGGTCACAACGAACTATACCGCCAAAAATATTTACCAAAATTGCTTTTACATTAGGATCAGCAAGGATAATTCTAAATCCGGCTTCTACGGTTACTGCATTTGCAGTGCCTCCAACATCTAAAAAATTGGCAGGTTCACCTCCTGCTAATTTAATCATATCCATGGTAGCCATGGCCAAGCCTGCACCATTCACCATACAACCTACATTACCTTCAAGTCTGATATAGTTTAGGTTATGCTTCTTTGCTTCAATCTCTAGTTCATCTTCTTCATTCAAATCACGCATAGCTTCATAATCCGGATGACGATACAATGCATTGTCATCAAGATTTACTTTTGCATCTACTGCAATGATTTTATCATCAGAAGTTTTAAGTACAGGATTAATTTCAAACATGGAAGAATCAGTTCCATCATAGGCTTTATATAAAGCCGTAACGAATTTAACCATTGATTTAAATGCCTCGCCTGAACAGCCTAAATTAAAGGCAATTCTTCTAGCTTGAAAGCCTTGTAAACCTACTGCCGGGTCAACGGTTTCTTTAAATATTTTATCGGGATGGGTTGCTGCAACTTCTTCAATATCCATTCCACCTTCAGTGGAATACATAATTATATTTCTACCTGAACTTCTATCCAACAAAACACTCATATAGAACTCCTTGGTTGGATTTGGACCCGGATAATAAACATCCTGTGCAATTAAAACTTTATGAACAAAACGTCCTTGAGGCCCGGTTTGTGGAGTTACCAAGGTCATTCCTAAAATATTTCCAGATATAGTTTTAACATCCTCAATAGATTTGGCCAATTTTACGCCGCCTCCTTTACCGCGTCCACCTGCATGGATTTGTGCTTTAACAACAAACCATTCTGTGCCGGTTTGCGCTTGCAATTGTTTCGCTGCTTCTACTGCGGCTTCCGGAGTGTCTGCTGTAATGCCTTCTTGAATGCCTACACCAAAGCTTTTGAGTATTTGTTTTCCTTGGAACTCGTGAATATTCATATCGTTTCTAAATTGTGCTGCAAAAGTAATAAGATATTACGATAATATCTCTATGAGACTTGGAGTAAATCCTGAAGCATTTCATTTATGCCGTTTGATTGGGATTAATTGTCATAATTAATTGTATGTCAGAGAATAAAAATATTATTGTTATTTCATCAATCACAGATTGTAAATTTGCACTTGAATTCTGATTTGTAAATAACTACCCGGATTATTTAAAATGCAAAATGTTCTGATCGCCGGAGGTTCCGGATTAATAGGCAGAAGACTGACTCAAATTTTATTGGAAGAAGGTTTTTCTGTGAGCATACTCGGAAGAAATAAGACGGAAGTTTTAGGCTCACATATATCAATTTATAATTGGGACCCGGCCACCAAGTTTCTGCCGGAAGATGCCTTAAATCGTGCAGATTATATAATTAATTTGGCCGGCGCAAGCATATCAAAACGCTGGAGTAAAACATATAAAGAACTAATAATCAATAGCCGAATAGAGGCTACCTCAACTTTAGTTGAAGTACTTAATACTAAGCCTCACAAAGTGAAGGCTTTAATTAATGGATCTGCCAGTGGATTTTATGGTTTTAATAGGGTAGAGGAACTCTCTGAAAATAGTGAACCCGGTATTGGTTTTTTATCGGAAACTTGCGAACAATGGGAGCAGGAAGCACAAAAACTACATTGCCCGTCTACCCGATTAATTATTCTAAGAACGGGAATAGTATTAGCAAAGGACGGTGGTGCATTTCCATCCATGGCATTGCCGATTCGCTATTGGGTAGGTAGTAAATTAGGTAATGGAAAACAAATAATTCCTTGGATTCATATGGATGATTTGTGCAAAATGATGGTATTTTTATTAATGAAACCTGAGCCCAAAGGAATATATAATGCTGTAGCTCCCGTAAGTATTTCCAATAAAGAGATGACGCGTGCAATTGCCAAAGCATACCATAAACCTTTATTGATGCCTCCGGTTCCAGGTTTTATGCTACGCTTATTTTTAGGAGAATTTTACAAAGCCTTGATCGGCAGTTTAAAAATTTCAGCCACTAAAATTAAACAAGAAGGATTTCTATTTCAGTATCCTGAAATAGATGATGCGCTCGAGGTATTGGTGCCTAAAAAGAAATCTTAAGGTTGGAATTTGGTTACATCATATTCATAATTAAACTTCTTGCCATTTAAAACAATATTCGTCAGCTTAACATGGTAAGTAACATCAGCAGTGGATGTTTTAGCAATACCTGATGGAAGCCATACGATGGTATTATCAGCATAACCTAATTGTAGAGGATCAGTACTTAAAGATAGTGCATTACCATTATAACTCATTTGAACGATGGTATTGGTAAAATCTGCACCCGGTATTCCAAATGACCAACGGTCGTATACCAGAGGAGCAGGCACAAAACCTTTGCAAGGCCAGGCAATACTATTAGGTAATTTCCCATTGGCACCGCTGGCGCTTCCCCAATATAAGGCTGAATAATCACCGGTAGAACCAAAGCCGTAAACATCCGCTTGAGAATTTAAAATCCAACGGCGATGCCCCACACGGTTATTGCCATAATCTGACATCCAATCATCTATGGACATATAAGGCTCTCCTAAAGAATTCATGGATAAATTTGATTCGGCTGCGCCACTTGCAGCTGAGGCGGTATAACAATTCCAGGTACTGGGAGGGGTATGATTTAATGAGCTATTGGCCTTCATTAAAGCGGCAACACTTTGAGCAGTAGTATTGGCAAGGTTGCTGAAACTGATGGCAGGAAGACTATCTAATTGGCGGTAGAAATTCAATCTTTGCAGCACATTATTTAATTGTGCAGTACTCAGGGTACCGGGCTGGCAAGTGGTGGTCGTTCCGTTCCAAGTAAAACCGCTAACTTTAGTAGGCAGATAAGTATTATTATATGCGGCCAATACGGCTGCCCTTAAAGCAGGATTATTGCCGAAAGTAGTTGTCCCTCCGTTGGTAGAGGATGAGGTAGTTCCATTTGCAGTTGGGGTAGTATCAGATGCCTTTTTACTACAGGCAGCTAAAAAGAAAAGCAGGCAAATACTGCCTGCCATGATTAATTTTTTCATATTACTTATTTAGTAATTTGCTGTTTGACTAAGTTTATGCGGTCTTATACTTGGACTCACGATTTAATAAATACTGAGATCCAAAAAACAATCCGGTAAAAAATAAATCACCACAAAGTGTTAATATTATTGAAGTTAGCATGCTTTCGTGAAAGCTAAGCTTTAAGAAGGCTAAGCCGGCAACGTAGCATTCCATGAGTCCGCCAAAAGTATGAGGGTATAAATTTTGTGCGGCCCAAGTGCCAAAATTAGTTACTAAAAAGAAGATGATTGTACTAACTAAGGATGCACTTAGTAGTACGGCCGGCTTTTGAGCATATTTACGAATTCCAAAACCTAGTATAGTAATCATGATAAATGCTGAATAAACATAAAGCATACTGGAATGGAAGCCATTTCCCGGGCTAAAAAGCTCTAAGATACAATCGCTTAAAAGCATACCGGCCAAAGGCAATAAAAATGCAAGTTTTTTATTTTTAAAACTGGCACCGCCAAATAATGCAATACCTGCAATTGGGGTAAAGTTCCATGGGTGCGGAATTACTCTGCTTAATGCCAGAATTAAAATCCCGCTGATCATAATTAGCCAAGTATAATGTTGCTTTTGAGTAGCCATATTTTATTTAATTTCTAAAGGCAAAAGTAAGGAAATATTATGGATAATAAAACTGTTTTAAGCCAAGCATTTTCATTTGGGAATTCCTATAGTGAGCTTAATCGTACGTAAAGAACTTTGTTTTTCCAAGCTCATTATAGTAGGGTTTTAGTATTTCGAATATTGTAGTTTTAACAGGATGGGTTGAAATTATTTACTAACTTCTCCTATGAAAGTTCAAATTATAATTGTTGTATAATTTATATTATGTTAAGTAGGATTTGAAAAAGCTTCATGTTGGAAACGGGGCAATTTGCGTTTCTATATTAATTAGACCCTCACCTTATCTTGGTCAAATGACACAGTCCGGTATTAACATAACATAAGTTCATTGACCAAACTTGAGAAAATATGGGCATAAAAAAAGCCCCATAAAATGGAGCTTTTTCGTTGAAGAGAATATCTTATTTGCCTTTCAATTCATCAGCTTTCTTTTGATTGCCTGTAATGCTATAAGCAGCCATTAAGGCCTTTTTTACCATTTCGTCATCTGATTTTAATTTATAGGCTGTTTCAAAATATGGAATTGATTTTTTGAAATATACATCAGCATCAGCTTCTAATTTATTGGATGTTTTATCATCCTTAGCATCTTGAGCCTTCATATATAATTCGTAACCTTGATTATAATAGGTTTCGCCCAACATTAAATTTACGTCTAAATCGTTTGGAGATTTAGCATATAATTTATTGTATAAATCTTCAGCTTCTTTGTATTTGGAGGCCTTTTGATACACGATTCCAAGGGCCTTATATATACTTACGTTATCCGGCGAAGCGGCCAATAGTTTTTGACCGTCCTCAATGGCTTGTGCATATTTACCTTGTTTGCTCAATAAATTGAAATGAGAAATTTGCACATTTACCTTGCCTTTCTCATTGGATTGTACCATTCCCTTTTCAAGAATTTTCATGGCACTTGCAGTATCTTTATTTTCCAAATAAATATCACAAAGTGTATTGTAAACACTTCCTTCCGGGTATTTATAAGTATCGGATAATAATAGTAAGCCTGCTTTGGCTTGATCATAATTCTTTAAAGAATAATTGCAAACAGCTATGTAATAAATTACAGAAGTATCCGCAACAAATTTATTGACAAATTTTTCCAAGCCGGATTTAGCCGTACTGTATTTCTCAAAATATGCCAAAGCTGAAGCAAAGTCCATACTATTGTATGCACCTGCGCCTGCATTTCGCATCATGATCATCAATTTTTGTAATTCTAAGGCGGCTTCATCAGAATAGCGCTTTTTGGTATCCAAAGAAATACACTTATTAAAGCTATTGATGGCTTCACCAAATGGGTCGGCACTCAGTGCTTTATAAGCAGGTTTCTTAGCGGCATGCGACCCTAAATTCTCATAAATTTGTCCACGATACAACCAAGTTTTGGGTTCATCTTTAGTACCGTCATGATTTGCAGCTTCATCAATATATTTCTGAGCCTTATCATATTCCTCATAGCGCATATAATTCCAGGCACTGGTTACGGCACTACTTTGAGCCAAGCCCATTTTACTGATTAAAAGGAAGCTTGCAATTGCAAAAAATTTAAACGTATTCATTTTTTTTATTTATTTGGTTCTAAAGGAATTTGCTTACTTCTTCCCCATTAGAACGTCTTCTTTTTATTTATTCCTCCTCGGATATTTCGTCATCATTATTCATGTCTTCACCGTCTTCGATGCTTTCATCCAAAATTGGTGCAATTGTTCCATCTAATACAGCTGTTTCGGAAAGATTTTCATCTAATAATTCATCTTCCACTTCTACAATTTTAGCGATGGATGCAATTTCATCATTATCACCAAGATTAATTAATCTAACCCCTTGCGTATTTCTACCCATGGTTCGAATATCGTTGACCGTCATTCGTATGGTTAAGCCGGATTTATTAATAATCATCAGGTGATTTTGAGGTTCTACATCTAATATTGCAATTAGCTTGCCTGTTTTTTCAGTGATGTTCAAGGTACGAATACCTTTACCGCCTCTATTGGTAATTCTATAATCAGCAATGGTAGAACGCTTGCCATAACCTTTTTCAGAAACCACCAAAATAGTTTCTTCATCACTTCGTACCGCTATCATTCCAATTACTTCATCATCAGCATCATCTGCACTTAAGCGGATACCGCGTACACCGGTTGAATTTCTTCCCATGGAACGTACACGATGCTGTTCAAAGCGAATAGCTTGACCATATTTAGTAGCCATGACTATATTACAAGTATCATCGGTAACTACTGCACTGATTAATTGGTCATCATCTGCAATATTAATAGCTATAATACCTCTGGTTCTAGGACGAGAATAAGCTTCTAAAGTGGTCTTTTTAATAACCCCTTTCTTGGTACAGAAAGTAATGAAATTATTGCTTAAATATTCTTCATCATTTAAATTTTTCACTGCCAAATAAGCTCTGATGGTATCATCTTTTTCTATTTGGAGTAAATTTTGAATAGCACGACCTTTAGTGGTACGGTTACCTTCAGGAATTTCATATACCCTCAACCAATGGCAACGTCCATGGTCGGTAAAAATAAGCATATAACTATGGGTACTTGCCACAAATAAATGCTCAATAAAATCTTCCTCACGGGATGCCGCTCCTTTGGAACCGCGACCACCCCTATTTTGAGTTCTATATTCTCTTTGGGAGGTACGTTTTATATATCCTAAGTGACTGATTGTAATAATTACATCTTCGTCTTCAATTAAGTCTTCAATGCTTAATTCTTCTCCGGAATATACGATTTCAGATTTACGTTCATCACCATATTTCTTCTTAATATCTGCTATTTCATCCTTAATGATTTGCATACGCAAACCTTCATCAGCTAAAATAGATTTCAAGTAGGCAATGGTTTTCATCAATTCGTCGTATTCCAACTTGATTTTATCGCGCTCCAATCCGGTTAAGCGATGCAAACGTAAGTCGAGAATGGCTTTTGCTTGAATTTCGGACAAACCAAAATTTGAAATCAAACCTTCTCTGGCAATTTCCGGCGTTTGAGAATTACGAATTAATTTAATGACTTCATCCAGGTGATCAATGGCGATCAATAAGCCCTCTAAAATATGAGCTCTTTTTTCGGCTTCTGCCAAATCGTATTTCGTTCTGCGAACGATAACTTCGTGACGATGATTGACAAAATGTTTTATTAAATCTTTCAGGTTAAGTCCTACCGGGCGACCATTCACTAAGGCGATATTATTAACGCTAAATGAACTTTGAAGCTGGGTATGTTTATACAGTGTATTTAAAACAATATTGGCATCTGCTTCGCGTTTTATTTCATACACGATACGCATGCCGTCACGGTCACTTTCATCACGAATTTCAGAGATTCCTTCAATCACTTTTTCATTGACTAAATCAGCTGTTTTAGCAATCATTGAAGCCTTATTGACCATGTAAGGGATTTCATTTACAATAATCCTTTCACGGTTGCCATGGGTTTCAATAATAGCTTTGGCGCGAATCACTACCCTGCCCCTACCCGTTTCGAGTGCTTGTTTTACGCCTGCATAGCCGTAAATAATCCCCCCGGTGGGGAAGTCAGGTGCTTTTACCAATTTAATTAATTCATCCATGCTTACATCATTGTTTTCGATGTAGGCATTAATACCATCGCACACTTCACTTAAGTTATGAGGAGGCATATTGGTAGCCATTCCAACGGCAATACCGGATGCACCATTTATTAATAAGTTTGGAATCTTGGCAGGTAAAACGGTAGGTTCTTGAAGGGATTCATCAAAGTTTGGACGAAAATCAACGGTTTCTTTGTCGATATCCACCAACATTTCTTCTGCCAACTTGGTTAATCTTGCTTCTGTATAACGCATGGCAGCAGGGCTATCACCGTCAATAGAGCCAAAATTACCTTGACCGTCCACTAAAGTATAACGCATGCTCCAATTCTGGGCCATACGCACCATCGTATCATATACGGAACTATCTCCATGGGGGTGATATTTACCGAGCACCTCCCCTACAATACGGGCAGATTTTTTATAGGCCCTATTGTGTGCTAAGCCTAATTCAGTCATTCCATAAAGCACTCTGCGATGTACTGGTTTCAAACCATCACGAACGTCAGGTAAGGCACGGGAAACAATTACGGACATAGAATAATCTATGTAGGCCGTTTTCATCTCTTCTTCAATGTTGATTGGTATTATCCTCTCTTCTGGTTCCATTGTTTATATAGCTAAAATTATGGCGTAAAATTACGCTCATTTAATGGATTTCTAAAATATTTCTTTGGCACTTTATCAACAGTTTTTACTGCCATAGTCTGTCCTTCTTGATTCAGATAATACACATATTCAGTCTATTGCAAGATAGCATAGATTTTAAAAGCTCGGAAGTATTGTGGATAACCCAAACTTTGAAATTCCGGGTTAAAAAATACCCTAAAAAATGGGGTGAATTCAGCCTTTGAATTACATTCCCTGAAATGCCTGAAAAGTAAATTTATTTAGCCCGCATCCGGTTATTTTTCGGAAGATGTTCCAATTCAGCCAGGCCTAATATTTCCATGACCGGCGGTACATACATGCCAAAACGACCCCGAAAGCCCTTTTTAAGCCCATACCAGCCTCCCACAGGATTTACTTCGGAACGGGCCCATGCTTCTACTGTTCCTTCTGCTGCGGCCTTTTGTTCATCTGCACTGCCCAATAACATCCATGTCCCATGTTTCAATAACATTTGATGTAAATCCTCAATAAACCTGAGTTGGTAACTTAATTTAGTACTTCCAACCTGACAACATAAGGCCGGTGGGCTTAGGCTCTCATCCTTATATGCTATAAATTCAGAGGTCCCCGGTGGCGTTTTCAAAATCCATGGGTCTTCTTTTGTTCCGCTGCCTTTTACTTTATTCATGGTATTAACTATTGGTCTCCAAATTTATAAATATTAAATTACTAATTATGTTTTTGAATTTTAAAATTTTAACTCATTATTGACCTAAGCATTCCAAATACATTTTTACTATCTTTGTTTTATGAAAACTTATTTGATTGCTTTGATCTTACTCTGCTCCTCCCCTATATGGGTTCATGCAGATTCCGATAGCAGAAAAGATTCTTTTGATGTGATTAAATATGTTTTAAAACTCAATGTTTCTGATTTGAAATCTAAACAATTGTTTGCCTCTGCGGATATATTATTTACTGCTAAAATTAATCAACTCCAACAAATTCGCCTTGATTTATTCGGACTTACCATAGACTCTATCCTTATTGCGAATAAACAAACGACCTATACCTATAATGATTCTTTAATTCATATTGATTTATTAAAACCGATGCATGTGAATGATAGTGCACATCTTCAAATTTATTATCATGGTAAACCCAAAGTGGATAAAAGCGGTTTTGGTGGTATGGTATTTAGTGATGTAGATAGCGGATATGTCTATGTATTAGGTGTAGCATTTAATTATTTGCCGCATACCTTTGGAAGGTCATGGTTTCCTTGTGTTGATAATTTTACAGATAAGGCATTGTTTGAATATTATGTTACAACCAAAAGCAGCCATAAAGCTTTTTGCAATGGATTATTATTGGATTCTGCTATTAATACAGATGGCACGATGCTTTGGCACTGGAAAATGAATCAGCCCATTGTTCCTTATTTAGCCGCAATTGCATCGGCTCAATATACTACGGTGGAAAGAATTTATACAGGACTACAGCATTCTTTTAAATTAATTTGCGCCGTTCCCTCTTATGATACCATGGCCTTCAGGAAAAGTTTTGCCAATTTCCAAAAGGTGATGGCGGGATTTGAAAAAAATTACGGTTTATACAGATTTGACAGGGCGGGATATTTTGGTATTCCCTTTACCGGTGGTGCCATGGAAAGCGCTTCCAATATTGGATTGCCTAATATTATTTTTAGTGCTGATTACGGACCTTATAACAGGACCTGGGCGCATGAATTATCGCATCATTGGTGGGGCGATTTGATGACCTGTGCCAGTGCTGAAGATATGTGGCTGAATGAAGGCTGGGCTTGCTTTTCCGAAAGCATGTATGAAGAAATCGTTAATGGCAAACAAGCCTATATCGCAGAATCTAAATCAAATCATTTCGGGGTATTAATGAATTCTATTTCTTTAGATCATGGAGCCAGGGCAATTAGTCCAATGCCTCAATTGTATACCTACGGCAATACCATTTATAAAAAAGGGGCCGATGCTGCGCATACGCTTAGATCTATTTTAGGGGATTCCTTATTTTTTATTGCAGCAAAAAACTTTTTAGATTCTTTTGCATTTAAAAGTGCCAGTTCTGATGATTTTAGAAAATCATTAATTGCAAGTACCGGCTTAGATTCTGTTATTAATAACTTCTTTGCACATTGGATTTATAGTCCGGGCTTATCTCATTTTTATTTAGATTCTTTAATTGTTAATTCCAATAATGATGGCACTTATCATATTCAAGGTTTAATTAATCAAAATCTATGGCATGCCACCGGTACAACTCGTTTTATTCCATTGCAAGTTTCTGTCATTGATTCTAATTTGCAACGAATGGATTATACCTTTCAGGTGAATGGTCATACCACAAATTTTGATATTCCAAATTTTAAAAGTAAACCGGCTCTCATCTGTTTGAACCTCGATAATCAAATTGAAGACGCCACTACCAAAAAGTTTGAAACGATAAAAGTAAAAACCGATGCAGGTCAAGACTTCTCTGAAGAATTGATCAGTAATTTAAGTTTTAGCAGTTCAGATTCAAGTGCCGGTATTTTTATAGAGCATCATTGGGTGGCACCTTCCAGAGGGAATTTGCCTTCAAGTGCAGTTTTAGCACAAAGATATTGGACCGTTGACGGCATTTGGAAAAATGACTTTAACGGCAGTATGGTTGTGAGCTATGATGGCGGTGGGGCCATCCTGAATGGTATAGACAGTGTATTGTTAAAAAATATACCGGAGGATAGTATTCGCTTGCTTTATCGCTACAATTCTAGAGAGGAATGGAAAGAATATTATAACTATAAAAAGAATATCGGCAATAAATATGATCATGCCGGTACTATAAGCATAAGTGGTTTGAAAAAAGGTGAATATACTTTTTCAGCTTCCTATGTGCCTAAAATGGGAATTAATGAGAAAAAAGCAAATAATGGTATAGGACTTTTGGTGTATCCTAATCCTGCAAAGGATTATTTCATCTGCCAAATCAATGAAAATTTAAAGTTTTCAAAAATTAGTTTATTAAACATGAAAGGAATCGAAGTATTTTCAACCAATAATGGATTGGGAAATATGGCTCGTATAAATACTTCACATTTGGCCAGCGGATCTTATATTTTGTATTTGAGTGTGGGAAAAGAATTAATTGAGCGAAAAATAATGATCAAATAAATTTATTTGAGCATTCTCAATATTTTAGGAATATCACTGATGGTTACAATGCCCAATAATTTTTCAGTGGATTTGCCATTGGCCGTAATTAAAATGGAGTCTAATATTTTGCCGTTATTTTCATAATCCTGAAACTTAGCCAAAGCCGTAAAAACCATTTCATCTTTTTTTAAAAAGCAATAGTTATTTTTATTTTCTGCAAAGCTGATGACTTTGGCAAGTGGTGTGTCATTTAAACTAAAAATATCCTCCTGTGAGGAAGCACCTAACCAGCGGCTCACTGTATCATTGGTTAATAAGCCCACAAAAACGCCTTTTTTGGATAAAGGTAATTGTGAAAAGGAATGTTCGTACATGAGCCGCAAAGCTTTTCCTACTGATTCGTTAACGTCTAATTGAAAGACTTCCTTTTTGAAGGCAGGTAATAGTTTAGGTGGATTGAAAAGTGCATTTTCAATCCGAATAATTAATTGGATACATGCATCATTGGGTTCAGCAATCACCATTCCATCCGCCCGTTCATGTACGATGGCATTACGTAAATCCCCCAATTGTCTTAAATCATCACGATATTCATATACAATTTTATTTTTTCGGCTCAATTCACGGACCATTTCATAAAAACGTGCAGAAGTATCTAACTGCAATTCCTTACGAAGCTTCTGCTCTATTTTAGCAAAGCTTTCAAGAAATAATTCTGAGTTTTTCATGGTTTTATAACGTGTAATTTTTTCTCCCAGGGCTGTGCAATGAGATTAAGTAATTTATAATAATCACTATCCTGCATTACAAAATTCATTTCAGTAACATCAAGCAGTAAAATTGCCCTATTGGAAATAGATTTAAAATATTTCAAATAACTATGTTGGATATCCATCAAATAAGTATCTTCTATATCTAGCTCAAACGGACGTCCTCTTTTATAAATATTGGTTTGTAAATTGGGCACTGAATTATGCAAATACACAATCAGGTCAGGGGTTTCAATTTGTCTGTAAAAGGTTTCAAATAATTGATAATATAAGCGGTATTGGTCGTCTTTCAGATTATTTTGTGCAAATACCAATGATTTATCAAATAAATAATCAGCTACAAAAAATGGATGAAACAAATCCTTTTTTCCGAGTCTTTGCTGCAATTGATTAAATCTTTCTACCAAAAAACTAATTTCCAGTGGGAAGGCATATTGTTCGGGGTCGTAATAAAACTTTTCCAGAAATGAATTTTCAGTAAATTCTTCTAAAACCAATTCAGCGCCATAGGTTTCTGCAATCAATGAAGCCAAAGTTGTTTTTCCTACCCCGATATTACCTTCTATGGCAATATAATTATAAGGTATTTTATCAGGAATAATCATTGCTTCAATATATTGCTACTTTTCCTTGGTCCTTACATTCCGCTATCAAAGTACTGATATTTTTTTTGAATATAGGATGTATCCAATCAGGGCTTAATTCTTCCAAAGGTACTAAACTAAATTTACGTTCATGTAAATAGGGATGCGGAATTTTTAAATCATCATCATTTATTACCAGATCGTCTATATAAAGAATATCTATATCAATTATCCGAGGGCCCCATTTTTGATCACGAATTCTTCCTAATTCTTTTTCAATATTTAGTAAAACATTAAGCAGTTCATGAGGTACTAATGCTGTTTCCAATAAAAGCGCCTGATTTAAGAAATCTTCTTGATTTTCAATTCCCCAAGCTGCTGTTTTATAGATAGATGAACGTTTTATTAGGGTTCCGGCTTGAGACTCGATGAATACTATAGCCGACTTTAAATTTTCTTCCCTGTTGCCCAAATTTCCGCCCAGCAATAATGCTACTTTTGATAATTTCATTAATCCCAGCAAATTGTTTTTAAATTCACAAATTCATGGATACCTGCTTCTGATAATTCTCGTCCATATCCCGAATTTTTGGTTCCGCCAAAGGGTAAAGTAGTGTCAGATTTCACCATGGCATTAAGAAATACGCTACCACTTTCAATTTCTTGAGCAAATGCAAAAGCCTTTTCTTTATTATGTGTCCATAAGGAGGCGCCTAATCCAAATTTGGTATGATTAGCCAAATATATTGCTTCCTTGTCATTTGCAACCGTAAAAACGGAAGCACATGGACCAAATAATTCTTCTTGATAGGCAGGGCTGTGTTCCGGAATATTAATTAAAACGGTAGGCAAGTAAAAATTACCCGGACCATCCATGCGTTTGGCCCCATATAATATTTTTGCTCCTTTTGCTATGCTAGTATTAATTTGGCTTTCTAAGGTTTCTAATAAATCTACCCTTGCCAAAGGTCCCATCATTGTTTCTTCAAGAAAGGGATTTCCGAGTTTAATAGCCTCAGCTTTCTGAATAAAAATTTCTAGAAATTGCTCAGCAATATTTTTATGTAAAATAAAACGCTTAGCCGCTATACAACTTTGTCCGGCATTTTGCATTCTTGCTTTAATTCCGGTTTCTGCAGCCAAGTTTATATCCGCATCTTCCAGTACAATAAATGGATCACTTCCTCCCAATTCTAAAACACTTCGCTTAATTTGAGCGCTCGCTTGTGCAGCCACCATACTTCCTGCGCGTTCACTTCCGGTCAGGGAGATGCCCTTTATTGCAGTATGTTTAACTACTTCTTCACTTTGTTGATGACTGATAAATAAGTTTTGAAATACGCCTTCTGGGAAACCTGCTTCCAGAAATAATTCTTCTATTAAAACGGCTGCCTGTGGTACATTTTCAGCGTGTTTTAGTACTACGGTATTTCCAGCCATAATGGCCGGAACCACACAACGAAATACTTGCCAAAATGGGAAATTCCATGGCATAATTGCATAGATGCTTCCTAAGGGTTCATAAAAAATATAACTTTCTACATGGGGAGAAGCAATCTTTTTTGATGCTAAGAATATACTTGCATTTTCTGCATAATATTGACAAGCCCCTGCTGATTTCTCTAATTCTGCTCTTGCTTCAGAAATGATTTTTCCCATTTCTAAAGTTATAATATTAGCACAGCTTTCTTTTTGTTCAAGAAGCTTTTTTTGCAATGCGAGCATCATATCACGTCTATGACCTATATCGGTTCTTTTCCAATTTTTAAAAGTATGCTGTGATAATTTTAATTTTTCAAAAAGATCAGTGTCTGAAAGATAATTAATCGTTAATAAATTTTCCTGTGTAGTTGGGTTTATGGATTGATACATGATATCAAATAATTAAAATATACTAAGCAATTTTAAAGTTTTCATCAAAGCTAAATGAGGCTTACCAAATCACCACTCTTTCATTGGCCGGTCGCCATAACGGACTTCCTTCTTTTATTTCAAATGCTTCATAAAATTCTGGTACATTACTCAACGGGCCATTCACACGCCAACAAGCCGGTGCATGAACATCCGTTAAAATTTGATTGGCCAGCTTCTCATTTCTCTGTTCAACCATCCATCCTAAGGCATAGCCCAAAAAGTATCTTTGTACCGGGGTTAATCCTGCAATTTTTTCACCTTTTTTATAGGCATCCGTTTTTTTGAAGGCATCTAATCCAATAACGATACCTCCTAAGTCTGCAATATTTTCTCCCAGGGTAGCCTTACCATTTACATGCATGGAATCTAAAACCACATATTGGTTAAATTGTGCTATATATTTATCTGCTAAAGTTTTAAATTTAGACTCATCTTCTTTAGTCCACCAATTATGCAAATTTCCTTGTCCATCGTATTGCCTTCCTTCATCATCGAAGCCATGCGTAATTTCATGTCCAATCGTGGAACCGCCTGCATATCCATATACCAAGGCATCATCCAATTCATCATCTTTGAAACCGGGTACGGCAAATGCCGCGGCAGGCAATACAATTTCATTATTGGAAGGATTGTAATAGGCATTATATTCCTGAGGATTCATGTCCCATTCTTGGCGATTGACCGGTTTACCTATTTTCTTGAGGTTATAGGCAAACCAGAATTTATTTACACTTATTGCATTTAAAACAAAAGCTTGCTTTTTAATTTCCATCCCTGTAAAATCTTTCCATTGATCGGGATAACCAATTTTTTTAGTAACGGTATTTAATTTTTGAACGGCTTTAGCTTTCGTTTCTTTGCTCATCCACGGCAAATTTTCTAAATGATCTTTGTACGAACTTAATATGGCATTGACTAAATCTTCATATCTTTTTTTAGTTTTGGCCGGAAAATATTCTTTTACGAATTCTTTACCCAGCAGCTCTCCTATGGCTTCATTTTCATAATCTATAACCCGCTTCCAGCGTGCTTTTTGTATTTTGGCACCGGTGAGAACTGTTCCATAAAAATGAAAGTGGTTTTTATCAAAATCTCCTCCCAATTTATTAGAGAATGAGCCTATCAATTGCCATTTTAAATAAACTTTCCAAGTATTAAGTTTAATAGTATTTAAACTTTGCTCCAAAGATTTAAAAAATTCCGGCTGACCCACAATAATGCTATCCTGAGGTGCAGAGCCGATATTTTGTAAAAAAATATCCCATGCTAAGGTAGGTGTTATTTTATTTAATTCAGCAATGGACATTTTATGATAATTAGCGTAAGGGTCGCGCAGATCTTCCAATTTACGTGAGGCTTTGGCTAAGGCTGTTTCCAAACTCATGATGGACTTTCCTTCATTTTCATTTTCCCCAATTTGTTTCATGGTAGATGCTAAGTAAGAAATATATTCTTTACGAATATTTTGGGTTCTACTATCGGTATTAAAATAATAATCACGATTAGGCAATCCCAATCCTCCTTGTGATAAATGCAAGGCCATAACATTGCTGTTTTTTTCATCCTGAGCAGCATAAATAGAAAAAGCAGGTCCGGTTCCCAGTGTTTGTAAATAAGCAATTTCCTTTACTAATTCCTTAGTATTATTAATTGCTTCAATGTTCTTGAGTTCATTTTGTAGCGGTTGAATTCCGTTTTTATCAATTGCCGTTGAATCCATGGCACTGGTGTACAAATCACCAATTCTTTGTTCATTGCTATTTACTGGAGCACTTGTGGCATGCGGTGCCTTTTCGCTGATGGATTTTAAATTTATATATAATTCATCTTTTACCAAATTACCGATACCCCAGCGACTTTCAGATTCAGGGATAGGATTCTTTTTAAACCATGCTCCATTAGCATATAAATAAAAATCCTTTCCGGCACTGATACTGGAATCAATATTAGCTTTTAGGATATCCGCTTTGGGAACATTTGTTTGGGTTTGGTTTTTGCAAGCTCCTAATATAGAAAGCGATAAGGAAAATAAAAGGAAGATTTTGAGTTTGCTCATAAATTAAATGAATAGGATACAAAAATAATTGAAAGTGCCGAAACTAAGCAATGAACGGCCATATTTTATAGGGATAAAAAAAAGGTTTTGCAATTTGCAAATAATAAATAATCATTAACTTGCCTAAAAATTAAGTAATATGACCAGTAGAAGAGATTTTTTAAAACATGCAGGTATGGCTGCAGGGGCATTAACCTTAGCAAGCATGTTACCTCCTGCTATTGCAGAGGCCATGGAAAAAGCCAATAATAAAATTGCTCACCTTTCAGCATCTGAAGCTGCAAGTGATGAAGATTTTTGGAATTATATCCGTGAATCCTATACCATCTCTCCTAATATTATAAACCTTAATAATGGTGGTGTAGCACCACAACCTAAAATTGTACAAGATGCCCATGAACGGTATTTGAGAATGTGCAATGAAGGTCCCTCCTATTTTATGTGGCAAATTCTAGATCAAGGTCGTGAACCGCTGCGAACCAAATTGGCCCAACAAGCCGGGTGCTCTTCAGATGAAATTTCAATTTGTCGTAATTCTACCGAATCTTTAAATACCGTTATTTTCGGATTAAATTTAAAAGCGGGAGATGAGGTGGTACTTACACACCAGGATTATCCAAATATGAAAAATGCGTATTTACAAAGAGAAATGCGTGATGGAATAAAACTGGTTTGGGTGGATTTAACCTTACCTAATGAAGATGAAAATGATTTAGTAAAGACCTATGTTAAAGCATTTACTGAAAAAACTAAAGTAGTGCATATTACCCATATGATTAACTGGACGGGACAGATCATTCCGGTAAAGGCGATTGCAAAAGAAGCCCATAAAAGAGGCATTGAAGTAGTGGTGGATGGTGCGCATACCTTTGCTCATTTCGATTTTAAAATTCCTGATTTAGATGCGGATTATTTTGGTACCAGTTTGCATAAATGGATGGGTGCGCCATTCGGTAGTGGATTACTATATATCAAAAAAGATAAAATTGAAAATATTTGGCCATTATTAGGCAATGGAAAACCAAAGGATACCGATATTCGAAAATTTGAATCCTTAGGCACCCGCTCCTTCCCTGCAGAAATGGCCATTGCCACCGCCTTGGAATTCCATCAGGCCATAGGTGATAAACGCAAGGAAGAGCGTTTGAGATATTTAAAAAATTATTGGATGGATAAAGCGGCTAATATTCCGGGAGTAAAATTAAACACTTCCAATAAGGCTCAATTTTCATGTGCCATTGCCAGTTTCTCTATCGATGGTATTAAAACTGAAGACGTTGCTTCTACCTTATTCTCTAAGTATAAAATACATACCGTGGCTATTGTTTTGGATAATATTCCAAAGGGCGTTCGTGTAACACCAAATGTATATACGTCATTACGCGACTTAGATAAATTAGTATTAGCGATAGGAGAAATTGCAAAAACTGCCGGAACCTCCGGCTCTAAATAAGCATATTAATTAACCCAAAATAAAAAAATGATCAAACCTTTTTTGAGGTACTTCTTTGGTGCCTTATTTATTCTTGTGCTATCAAAGTATGAAGTATTTGCCGGTGATACTTTGAAAATAATGCACTATAATACTTTAAATTATGGTGTTTCCTTACCTAAAAACTGCCCGGGCTTATTAACCTTCAAAAAACATAATTATTTAAGAGATATTCTTAAATATGAAAGACCGGATGTATTAGGTATGGTAAAATTGGATTCTTCGATGCAATTTGTAGGAGATACCATTATTGATAAGGTTTTAGATTCCGTGTGTTATCATTGCTATAGTCATGCTACTTTGACCAATCATACAGGATATAATAAGTTAGATGCACTTTTTTATAGAAATGATAAACTGGCATTTATTTCTACGGCTACTACCTATGCCGGCGATGATTCTATCAGTGACATTAACTTGCATAAATTTTATTACAAGGCGCCCGACTTGGCAACTACCCATGATACACAATTTATAAATTTTATTGTGATACATTTAATCTCCGGCAAAACCAATGGTACCATTCGAGCCAATGATATTTTAGGGGTCGTAAAATATTTATATAAAAATGATACCATCCTGAATAATTATATTGCCATGGGTGATTTTAATTCGCAATCATCTACAGAGGGGGATTATCAGTATTTGACTGCTCCTTCCGATACGAATTTCAGATTTTATGACCCTATTTATCAAAATAAAGATTGGAAAAAAAATGAATTGGCCTATGCAAAATATCTGAGCCAATCGACAAGAATTGATACCTTAAATGATTGCGGCAGTCCGGGTGGATTAAAAGATGTTTATGATCATATTTTAGTGACGCGCTCCATTATGCTGGGCTTGGATTCCATTAAATATATACCTAATTCCTATACGGTAGTGGGGCAAGACGGCAAACATATAAATAAATCCCTTATAGATACGCCGCTCAATACTTCAGTTCCTCCGTATATTTTAAATGATTTATATTTAATGAGTAACCACTTACCGGTAACCGTTCAATTAGTGATTGGTAAACGTTCCATCCTTAATGGTATTGTAAGCGCAACTTATTCCTCTAAAAGTATTAAAACGCATTTAAGTCTTTCCAATCAACAATTATTAATTAAACTACAGAATAATGATTTATTATTGGATGCTAATGCCGTTGTAGAATTGTGGACCGTATCCGGAACTAAAATATTTTCCGTTAAAACCAGAATAAGTGAAATAAATAATTATAAACTAAATAGTTCTACTTTGAAAGAAGGAACTTATTTATTAAGAATCATTTCAGAACGCGGCATAAGTAAAACTATAAAAGTAGTAACTGCGCCTTAAGTGTAACGTGAAATTATAAAATTAAAAAAGCCTTGGTTCATCAAAGAACCAAGGCTTTTTTATTGTAGATATATATTTATTTAGCAAATGAAATTGCTCTCTTTTCTCTGATAACGGTCACTTTAATTTGACCGGGATAAGTCATTTCCGTTTGTATGCGGGATGAAATATCAAACGCTAAAGTATCTGCATCGGTATCGCTTATTTTTTCGCTTTCTACTATAACACGCAATTCCCTACCGGCTTGGATGGCATAAGTTTTTTGTACCCCATCATAGGATAAAGCAATAGCTTCTAAATCTTTTAATCGTTTAATGTAAGATTCAAATACTTCTCTACGTGCACCCGGACGAGCACCACTTATGGCATCGCATACTTGGATAATTGGTGATATCGGATCCGTCATTTCTATTTCATCATGATGGGCACCAATAGCATTTACAATAGAAGGATGTTCCTTGTATTTTTCAGCCAATTTCATTCCCAATAAAGCATGCGGTAATTCCGGATCTTCATCACTTACTTTTCCTATATCATGCAGCAATCCTGCACGTTTTGCCATTTTTACATTTAAGCCAAGTTCTGCCGCCATAATTGCACAGAAATTGGAAACTTCTCTGCTATGCTGTAATAAGTTTTGACCATAAGAAGAACGATAACGCATTCTTCCCACAAGTTTTACCAATTCAGGATGCAGACCGTGTACACCTAAATCTATACAGGTACGCTCTCCTATTTCTACCATTTCTTCTTCAATTTGTTTTCTGGTTTTTTCCACCACCTCTTCAATACGGGCAGGATGGATTCTTCCGTCAGAAACCAAACGATGTAAAGATAATCTTGCAATTTCTCTGCGAACCGGATCAAAAGCAGAAAGTACAATAGCTTCCGGAGTATCGTCTACTATAATTTCTACGCCGGTTGCTGCTTCCAATGCTCTTATATTTCTTCCTTCACGACCAATGATTCTACCTTTCATTTCATCGCTTTCAATATTAAATACTGAAATACAATTTTCTATTGTTTGCTCGGAAGCCACACGTTGAACCGTTTGCATCACGATTTTTTTGGCTTCTTTAGTGGCCGTCATTTTAGCCTCATCCATCGCCTCTTTAATGTATCCTTTAGCCATGGTTCTAGCTTCCTCGGTCAAGCTCTCAATCATTTGATTTCGGGCTTCCTCAGCTGATAATCCGGCTATTTTTTCTAATTTTTCAACTTGAAGTTTATGCAATTTGTCGATTTCTTCCTTGCGCAAGGCATAAGCTTCATTCTGACGAGTTAATGCATCTTTTTGCTTTTCTAACTCTTGTTCTTTACGATTTACCTCTTCAAGTTTTTTGGAAAAATGTGCTTCTTGTTGTTTAACTTTATTTTCTAGGACAACCACATTTTTATTTCTTTCAACAACTTCTTTTTCATGTTGAGCTTTTAATTGAAGGAATTTTTCTTTGGCCTCCAACATCTTATTTTTCTTAACAATTTCGGCCTTTTCTTCCACTTCAAGCAACATTTGCTTTTCTCTACGAATGATTTCTTCTTCTTTTATTTGAAGCTCTCTTACAGTTGTTTTTCGTTTCCCTGATAATAGGGAAGACATGATGAAAGTTCCTAGAACGGAACCTCCCAATGCTATCCCAATCGCTATTAAGTATGTCATTTCCATTTTTTTCTGTAATATTAATTTATTTAAAAGGTGTTGCCACCCAATTGCCATCATAACAACATATATCTTTTGATACATGTTATAAATGCTTCTAATTGAAAATGATAGGGAATTTTATATTTCGTTCAGCGCAGCATCCAACAACTTATTCAGTTCCTGGAATTGTTGACTTAGCGTTTCAGTATTGCTTAGTTCCTGTTGTTGAACTAAATCACCTGCTAATTGTATGGTAAGCATGGATAATAAAGTATGTCTGTCCGTTACTTGATATCCTTCTTTTAATGCCTTTAATCGCTCACCAATTAAGCTTTCAGCTTTGCGTATCAATTCCTCCTCGGAGGGCTGAACCCGCATAGGAAACGCCACACCTGCTATATTAACTTTTATCGAAATATCTTCTTCTTTCCCCTTCATTAGTTGTCATGCATTATCCCCTTATTTGGGCTATACATTCATCTATTTCAGTTATAAAAGCATCTAAACGTTTTTTTAATGCTTCATTCTCTGCTTTTTCTTCGTCTGATGCTTTTTGAAGCAAATGCAAATTTAAGTTTTTATTTTCCAATTCTTCAATTTTTTTATTTAATTCGTTCACTTCTAAAGTAAGGTTCTCATTGTCACTCTTTACGTTATCGTACTTTACTTGAAGTTCTTGTATAATAGTAGTCAATCCTCTGACCTTTTGTCTTATTGATTCAAATTGTGTATTAATGTCTTGCATATTAATAAGTTAAATATTTTATTCCTCTTGGATTTTCTTATTATTTTATCAAATTCTAATGCTTACTTCCAATTCCTTTTCAAGGTTTTCCATAATCTTTGAAATGATTTTATCTACTTTCTTGTCTTCCAAAGTCTCATTTTTATCCTCAAATTCCAATCGCAAGGAATAGGATTTAAAGCCCTGCTTTACCTGCTCTCCTTGGTAAACATCAAAAATAAACATATCCTTCAGCAAGGATGTTCCCGATTTCTTGATTACTTCTTTAATTTTATCGTACTTCAAAGCAGCAGGTACCAATAAGGATAAATCCCTATCCATTCTTGGAAAACGAGAAATGGCTTGATAATGAACTTCCTTCCCCTTTATTTTATTTAAAAGACTTTCCACGGCTATTTCAGCATAAAAAACGGGTTTGGATATATCTGCCGCCTTTAAACAAGCTGCACACACTTTACCCATTTGCAGAATATTTCCTGCCTTCATGGCATATTCATACAGGTTATCCTCAATTTCCTTGTATTCAGGAATTTTAACACCACTTAAGTGTATTAATTCTTCACATATACCTTTTAAATAATAAAAGTCAACCGGCTTTTTTTCTTTGTTATACCAACTTTCATTGTTTTGCAAACCGCTGATCCAAATGGATAAATAAGTGTTTTGATAAAAGCCCTCCTCTTTGGCATGGTAGGTATGCCCCCATTCAAACAAATGCACATTGCTTTGTTGCCTATTCATATTATAGGCAATACTTTTTAAACCAGGTTTAAGCATATTATCGCGTACAAATTCCAAATCAGTACTGATAGGATTCATCACTTGTACGGCAGCTTCAGCATTTTTATTTTCGTTAGTATTAACAAAGGATAAATGAAAGGCTTCATTAAATCCGTGGGCTACCAATGCATGACTGAGCTTTTTTCGCAACTGCTCTTTAGTATATAAAGGATCAACTTGCAGGACAGATTTTACTAGTCCCGGCAATGGAATTTTATCAAAGGAATAAATCCGCATAACTTCTTCAACCACATCTATCGGGCGCTTAACATCAATTTTAAAACTTGGAATTTCCAAAGTTAAAATATTGCCTTGTTCCTGAATAATTTTAATTTCCAAAGCCGTTAAAATACTTTTAACTTCTTGCTCAGGAATTTTAATGCCTGCAATTTTATTTAGATAGTCAAGGTCAAAATCGAATTGCACCGGAGCTATTGGAACAGGATATTGATCATAAATAAATGGGACTATTTCCCCGCCTGAAACCTCAACGATTAGTTTGGCTGCTCGAAGCATAGCGAAAATGGTAGCATTGGGATCCGCACCTCTTTCAAAACGAAAAGAGGCATCAGTAAACAATTGATGTTTTCTTCCGGTTTTACGAATTCTGCCGGGATTAAAATAGGCACTTTCTATAAAAATATCTTTGGTTGTATTATTAATTCCTGATTCTAAACCACCAAATACTCCCGCCAGCGCCATAGGAACTTCAGCATTACAAATCATTAATTCGGATCCGTCAAGTTTTCTAACTTGCTTATCCAAAGTAATAAATTCAGTCCCTGCCACTGCATTCTTAATATGGATTTCTTTGCCCTTTATTTTTGATAAATCAAAAGCATGTAAGGGATGTCCCATTTCATGAAGCACAAAATTGCTAACATCCACGATATTATTAATGGGTTGCAATCCGATGGATCGCAAGGAATTCTGAAGCCATTCCGGAGAATCCTTCACTTCAATATTCTTGATAATAATTCCGGAATATCTCGGACAAGCCTCAGCATCCTCAATAATAATTTTTAATTCAGGAGCAATTTTTGTGTTTTTAATTTCTGCAATAGCAGGATAATTAACCTGGGTACCAATTAATGCAGCAATATCTCTGGCAGCTCCAATATGCGAAGCTGCATCCACCCTATTGGGTGTTATGGAAACTTCAAAAATATTATCCTCAAAAGTATTCAGATATTCAAGAAAAGCCTGCCCAATTTTAGCATCCTCTTTTAATACTGCCACGCCTTCATGACTGGTACCGAGTCCTATTTCATCTTCAGCACAAATCATTCCTTCGGATTCTTCTCCTCTTATTTTTGATTTTTTAATGGTGAAGGGCTCCCCTTCGCTCGGATGTAAAAGCGCACCCACTTTTGCTACAATTACTTTTTGTCCCTCTGCAATATTCGGTGCACCGCAAACAATTTTCAAAAAGTTTTCTTCGCCTATATCCACGGTGGTTAATCGAAGTCTATCGGCATTGGGATGCGGTACTACTGTTTTAACATGTCCCACCACCAAATCTTCTAAACCTTTAGGTGCTAAACTAAAATGAGTAATTTCTTCGATTTCCAATCCCGCGCTCGTCAGTACTTCCCCTAATTTTTGAGGAGATAATTGATGATGAATATACTTACCGATCCAATTATATGATATTTTCATTTTTATTTATACGCTAATGTTATTCTTTCCATTCCTTTTCGCCGGCTTCTATCGGAATATTTAATTTATTTTCCGCAGGAGGAATGGGACAACCATAATTTTGAGAATAGGCACAATATGGATTATATGCAAAATTAAAATCCAATTCAATTTCATTTTTATCATGATATTCCAAATCCAAATAGCGACCGCCATCATGGGTTACTTTGCCATTGGTTAAATCATAAAAAGGCACAAATAAACTTTGCCCTTCCATACCTATCATTTTATAAGCAAATAAGGAACAAGGCTTACCTTTTATCGAGAAATTTAATTTGGCAAAGCGAAAACATTTGCGCAATGCTTTATGAGTGTCTTCAATGGTAATGGTATCCAATTGTTCGTTTTTTACCAGCTTTGCCATGACTCTATAATTGGAGTCAGGCGCATAATAAGATAGTTCTACAAAACGTACACGTTGTCCATGATCAAGAGGTGAATTATTATCAAATTTTAACAGAGAATCTTTTGCAAATCTTTGCTTTTGTACATAGGTGGAATAATTATCACTGGGTTCAATTTTACAAGCATGTAAAGTTAAAATTATGACTGAAAGTGAAAGTATATACTTTATTATTTTTTTCATTTTAAAATTAAATTCTTATTTAATGGTGGTTTCTGCCACTTGGGTGACTAAATAATTCGCACTTGCAGCATTCTGTTTATGAATAATAGCCACCATTTTCAAATTACTCGGATTCCAGCCGGATGGAATGGTGGTATTAAAGGAAATAATAAAAGTTTTTCCGGCCATCACTCCGGGAAGCAAAAAGCTATTTTGAGGATAAACATATTTCCTAAGCACTGCATTATGTACATAATGAGAATCCACTGTAGAAGCACCACCGGAGCCTTTAGGAACCTCTTGGCAATCGGATAAGTTATCTTCTTTTATAGCTACGGACAGGTATTCTGAATCAGGTATAGCAGCACCGTATTCAACTTTTATTTTTGCAGTAATGGTACCCGAAGCGGCATCAAAACTTTTGGAAAGGAAAGTAATATTAGAGGTAGCAGTTGCATTGGCACTTAATTCAGAAGTGAAATAGGATACCAAATTATTTTTACTGAAAGCAATTTCTGTTTCCCCGCTAAAAAATTTTCTATTTAAACAAACTCTAGGCAAGTTACCCACGGAAACCGGACCTAATAGTGTACGTAAAACATCGGAAGCATTGGTTCTATAAGATGATTTACTTCCCAGGAAGGAATCGGAAAGCGGTACATCTAAATTTGAATACATGGTTAAATCCACCATCTTGCCGGGATTGGAAGAATCAATACCAGCGATAATTTTTGCCGCATCAGGGCAATTGACACAACTAATCCCGGAAAAATCTTCAATGAGCATTACACGGGGATAAGAGGTCGGTAACCCGGAAGCGGTATATTGTGAATCCAAAACCAATCTGCCTTTTGGCGGAACGGTATGATCTACATTTGAACCTCGTTCCATGCAGGAACTTAAAAAATATAGGGATAATATGCTTAATAAAATAAGTGTCTTTTTCATGTTATAATATTAAAAATTTGTCACCATTCCTACTTTAAATCCGCTGAATGCAGGCTCTACCCTACATACACCACCTGTACAGACCACGCCTTGAACTTGCTTAATGTATCCACCCGTAAATCGGGTTTGCTTATAAGTATACACGCCGAATAAGGTAGGATAATGTACAATTTCGTTTCCTTTGGTAGGTTTGGTATTTACCATATCAGAAGCGGAGAAGGAGTAACGTGGGGCCCAATTAAATTCAACTAAGCCATACGCAAAATCGCCTAAATCCTGTTTCGTAAATAAATATTGCGCTTCAAACCTTATCGATTTACGCATGGCATTATCAATTTTAAAAGTCCATTCCGTAAATGGGGTAAAGGCATGAACAACGGGTGCATTTGCCGTTCCTTGATAAACTTGCTGATCATAAATTATAAATTGTACACCGCTGATTGTTTTAACGCGTTTGGATATTTTTTGATTTAAATCGAGGTAATATTCACGATAAATTTCTTTACCATTATCAGGCATGGTAATATGTGCTATATTCAAATCGAAGGTACTATGCTCACTAATGGAGTAGGTCACTTCTCCTTGGAAACCTTCTTCACCTTGCTCACGCGCAGAAATGCTATATCGGGCCGGTAAGCGAAATGCTTGCTGTTTAGAAAGCGGTGGTAAAAAATCAATTTCCCCTACTAATAATTGATCATAAGGAGAACTGCGTAAAATAAATGAATTTATTTTTTTATACTGTAAAGTAATTCCTATACCGGGATGAGAATAATTTAAAATACCGTACAAAACATCACCTGCTTTATTGCGTAAAGCCATTTGTCCGCTACCCGCACTGGTCGTATCAATAAAGGTTGCTTCCTTGGTTTTTCCGGCATATTCTGAGTAAAGCGTAAATTCACCAGCTCTTAAAGTATTATAAAACGTATAGGCATACACATTGTATTTTGGATCAAAACCTACACGTTGCTGAATAGGCAAGGCATTAATTTGATCGGTCAATTGATTAATGGTCGCTTGATCCAAAGTTCTATTCATAATACCTGTACCGGTTACAAAACTAAATTTAGGCCATCCCCAAACTTTTTCTGCGTTGGCGCCTTTTATAGTAGAAGAACGTACATCAAATCGATATTTTTGTACGCCGGCAAAAGCTTTAAACATAAAACTATCATTCGGAGCCCATCTAAAGCGTCCACCTTGTACGGCATAATCTAATCCTATGGTTCGCTCTTCAAAAGCACGGAAGATAATTCCACTGCCTATCTGATCGTAAAATGAACCTGCGGTAATGCTAAATTTATCGAAATCCTTGGTAATGGAATAAAAACCTAATCCTTGCGCTGTATATGCTTCTTGTGGGTTCAGTAAAGGAGAGTTACTGTATAAATCATACCTTCCGGTAATGGTATATCCATTGTATCTATAATTTAACAATAACCAACTTTCCGCTGAAGATAATTGGTGCAAATACTGAGTAGTGGTCGTTTTTATTTTACTATCATAATTGTAAAAACCTGCATTGGTTTGCAAATCTCCCGAAAGTATCCCCTGGTCTTGGGCTTTGGAGGCAAATGATAATAAACTTATGGCTGAAAATAAAACAATTAGTCTTTTCACGTCGTCATTAAATTATTTCCCAAAGTTAACTACTTCAAATGAGTCTATGAAAAAATTAAGACTCAAATAATATGAAAATTAAAGAATTTGAAGTTTCAGGACAGGAATTGTCCCGTTTAGCGATTAAATAATAGCTTGAAATAAAACATGGGACTCTTTAGTTTTGCCCTCAAATCCAAATTAATAAACATATTTGTAAATATTTCTCGGAGTTGTTTATTATTGGTGATTTTATTCACTACAAAATTAAATAACCATGGAATGGATGATAATCTTTGAATTCGGTAGCTTAATTGCAACTCATTCCATAATTTATCATAAATAATTTGATCGTATTGTTTGAGAAAATCAGCACTGAAATTTTGATTTTCAATGGCTGATTTTGCAATTCTGGCAGCAACCATTCCACTTACTCCTGCATTGCCTATCCCCTCTCCGGTAAAAGGATCAATTAAGGAAGCAGCATCCCCGGTCAGGATAATTTGCTCTCCGGATAATGGCCTCTTTTTAGAGCCTAAAGGCAGTCCCCATCCATTTATTTTTCCATCTAAAACGGCATCTTTAAATCGATCTTTTAAGGCAGGATGCGTCTCAATTAAGTGTAGCATTTCTTTCCTTAAATTTATTTTCTTTTCACTCACTTTTTTTGATAACATTCCCATGCCTACATTGGCATATCCGTTGGGCAAAGGAAAAATCCAAAAATATCCGGGCAATAACTCCTTATAAAAATGAAGTTCAATAAAATTTTGAGGATGTAAATCCTTAACCCCTTTATAATAGGCTCGGATACCTGCGCAATAGTGCTTTTCATCCACTTCGTCCCCTAATAATTTCTTTTTAGCGATGGATCTGGAACCATCCGCCGCAATAATCATTTGCCCACTAAGCTCAATTGTTTCCTGATTTTTATTGATCATTAAATTTACCACTTTGCCTTCTCTATGGATTTCTTCCAGGCTGGCGTTTTCCCACCTGGTAGCATATTCAGAATCGGTAAGTTGGTATAAAAAATAATCAAAGTCCATGCGTTTTGATACAAAGCCTATAGGCAAATCGCCTTTGGGCTTTGGAAAAGGAATCCCTACGGTTTGACCGTTCGGCGCTTTAAATTCCATCCCATAACTCAAAACAGCTTTTTCTTGGTCTGCTGCAAATTTTTTAACGGCCTCCGGATGGAGCTTGGCAATGATTTCCAGCATTTTTCCACTGACGGCATCACCACATATTTTATCTCTTGGAAAGCTTCCTTTTTCAATAATTAAATGCGGAATTTTAAAATCACTTAAAAACAGTGAGCAAACACATCCGGCCGGGCCTGCGCCAATAATGATTACCGGAAATTGTTTGACATTCATGCTATGGATAATTTAAAATGTAGATGCTGCGCCAAAATTAACTAAATTAGAGAATTCCTTCGTCAGCAAAGCTATAATAAGTTGTATCGGTAACAATAATATGATCCAGAATGGCAATATCTAAACTTTCAGCAGCCTTTTTAATTTTTGAAGTCAAATCTATATCTGCTTTGCTGGGATTTAAATTTCCTGACGGATGATTATGACATAAAATAATACCGCTGGCCAATTCTTCCAAGGCATATTTAAATATAATTTTGGCATCTACAAAAGTTCCGCTCACGCCGCCTTTGCTTATTTGTATTGCTTTTAAAATATGATTGCTCCTGCTGAGGAGTACGACATAAAATTCTTCATGGCTCAGGTCATGAAAGTACGGTAAAATATAATCGTATATAATTTTGCTATTACTTACCTGAGTTTTTTGGGAAGTCTGTGAATCCTTGCGACGCCTACCCAATTCCAAGGCTGCAATAATAGTAATGGCTTTGGCCGGACCAATACCTTTTATGGAAGTAAGTTGTTTGATGGAAAGTTTGGCAAGATTTGCCAAATCATTATTGACGGATTGAAGGAGCATTTTAGCTACTTCTACTGCCGTTTTATCTTTATAACCCGACCCTATTAAAATAGCAATCAGCTCTGCATCTGTCAGAGCTGATTTGCCTTTATCTGTAAGTTTTTCCCTGGGACGATCCTCTTTTGACCAGCTTTTGATAGTTAAGTTTGAGCTAACATCTTCAGCTGACATTCAATTAGTTAGGATTATGCCAAGCGATTGATATATTTCGCTAACTTAGACTTTTTATTAGAAGCGTTGTTTTTGTGAATAACGCCACGCTTAGCTAATTTGTCTAGCATAGATGCAACAGAATTATAAGCTTTTGTTGCTTCAGTTTTGCTGGATACTGTACGTAATGCACGTATAGCATTACGAGTGGTTTTGCTGTAATAACGATTTCTTAATCTTCTAACAGAAATCTGTCTGATTCTTTTAATCGCTGATTTGTGATGTGCCATTTATTAAATTTTTCCGGGTGCAAAGGTATAAAAATATTCGAAATAATCCAAAAAAGGAATTATTTAATCTCATTGAGCCTTTTTTCAAAGGCTTCCTCGCCAGTGGCATCGTATCCTACTTGTTTATGAATAATATTACCTTTCTTATCGACTACAATTAAAAAAGGAATGGTATTAATTTTGAAGGTTTGAGATGCGATTCCTTTATAATCCAATAATATAGGGAAAGTCCATCCTTTATTTTTAGCAAAGGTCTTCAAGTCCTCCAAACTTTTTTCCTGGTCAACCGAAATGGCATAGAAATCAGCATTATACTTCTTTTTCCAAGAAGCTAATTTAGAACTATAGGAGGCTAATTCCGCTTTACACGGACCGCACCAAGTGGCCCAAAATGAATAAATAGTAGTTTTGCCGGTACCTGCAATACTCTTTAAATCAACTTCTTTGTTGTTTAAATCCATTACTTTAATAGAAGGTATCGGTGCAGGAGATTCTCCAACCGTAAATGCGCCTGCCGATAACAGTATCGCAGCAAATAAAACGAATAAAGTGTATTTTTTCATATAATTTAGCGTATTTTTTACTTAATTAAATTCTTTAACTGATCCTCCAGAACAAACTCATCTCCTTCCTGATAGCCGATGTGTTTATATACAATTTTACCATCTTTATCTACAATTAAAGTATAAGGAACACTCGGATAATTCAAGGCTCTGCGTGTTTCTGAATTAACATCAGATAAAACAATAAATCTCCATTTTTTACCATCAACATACGGTTTAACCTTCATTAGGTTACGTGTATCATCAATAGAAATGGCCACTAATTGAGCATTGTATTTTTTACCCCATTCTTCCAAATGATCTGTCATGTTTTCCAATTCCTTCTTGCAAGGTGAGCACCAAGTCGCCCAAAATGAAATAATGGTAACTTTACCTTGTTGAGTAAATTTCTTAAGATCAATATCTTTACCTTCCAAATCCTTCAATGTTATTTGAGGGAAATCGGTCTTAACGGTGGTTTCGGTTTGAGCTTGCAAACGGCCAAATCCCAACAAGATAAGCCCGATGATCAATACTTTTTTCATGTTATAATTTAAATATTCTCAAGTTTGTACAAATATACTGCCAAATTAAATGGTAAGGAAATGCGTATAAATATTTTAAATGTTTTCTCACAAAAAAAAGGATGTACACCCGG
Organism: uncultured bacterium; assembly: GCA_903829945.1. Taxonomy (GTDB): domain Bacteria; phylum Bacteroidota; class Bacteroidia; order CAILMK01; family CAILMK01; genus CAILMK01. The sequence continues at coordinate 51,777 of CAIKRV010000032.1, forward strand.
TACATCCTTAATAATTCGAGTAAATATATTCTTTAAAATTATAAATTTCCTCTTAAATCTTGCTCACGTTCAATCGCTTCAAACAAGGCTTTGAAATTGCCTTTTCCGAAGGAACGAGCACCTTTACGTTCAATTATTTCAAAAAATAAGGTTGGACGATCTTCCAATGGTTTAGTGAATATTTGTAATAAATACCCTTCCTCATCCTTATCCACCAAAATATCCAATGCGCGCAAAATTTCAACATCCTCGTCAATTTTGCCAACACGTTCCAATAATTCGTCATAATAATAGCCCGGAACGCTTAAAAATTCTACCCCTCTTTTTCTTAATTCTGAAACGGTATGAATAATATTATCGGTGGCTAAGGCCAAATGTTGTACCCCGGGACCTTCATAAAATTCAATGTATTCCTCAATTTGAGATTTCTTTTTTCCGGCAGCCGGTTCATTAATCGGAAACTTAATATATCCGTTCCCATTAGAAACCACCTTGCTCATTAACGCAGAATATTCAGTGGAAATATCCGAATCATCAAAAGTAATTAAATTATAAAAGCCCATTACTTTTTCATAGTATTCCACCCATTTATTCATGGCGCCTAATTCTACATTACCCACGGCATGATCCACGAATTTCAATCCTACATCTTCCGGATTGAAGGAAGATTCCCATTTGCGATACCCAGGCAAAAATACCCCATGGTAATTTTTACGTTCTACAAATAAATTAACGGTATCTCCGTAGGTACGAATACCTGAAATTACAATTTTCCCGTCTTTATCCTCAATGGTGGTCGGCTCCATGAATGAAATACCGCCCCTTGAAGTTGTTTCCAGGTAAGATTTACTTGCATCATTTACTGTAATTGCATATACCTTGATGCCATCTCCATGCTTACGTAAATGGTCATTGATAGGATGTGATGAATTAAGCGGTGTGGTAAGTACCAATGTAATTTTACCTTGTCTTAATACATAGGAAACCTTATCTCTGGATCCGGTTTCCAATCCTTGATACGCTAAGGATTGAAATCCAAAAGCGGTTTTGTAAAAATGTGCTGCCTGCTTGGCATTGCCTACATATAGTTCTAAATAATCGGTCCCTAAAAGAGGTAAAAAATCTTCTGCTTGTTTCTTTTGGGGTTCTAAAACTTGAGTATCCATTGTAATAATATATTTTGAGTGTTTAATTATAACCAACTTTTAAAATAATCTTTGTCTTCAATATGAGCAGCTGCTTCAGTCAATTTTAAAGGATGGAAGGTATCAATCATGACTGCTAATTCCTTTGTTTCTTTGGCTCCGATACTCTTTTCAACCGTACCCGGATGCGGACCATGAGGAATGCCTTTAGGATGCAAGGTAATTTGTCCTCTTACCACGTGTTTACGACTCATAAAATCTCCATCTACATAGTACAATACTTCATCGGAATCAATATTGCTATGATTATACGGCGCAGGAATTGATAATGGATGATAATCAAACAAACGTGGCACAAACGAACAAATGACAAAATTATTCGCTTCAAAGGTTTGATGCACGGGAGGCGGCTGATGTATTCTTCCGGTTATCGGTTCAAAATTATGAATAGAAAAAGCATAAGGATAGCAGCAACCATCCCATCCTATCAAATCGAAGGGATGGGTAGCATAAACATAAGGAAATATACGATCTTGCTTTTTAATAAAAATTTCAAACTTTCCAACTTCAGTATGAGTTTCTAAATTTTGCGGTTTGCGAATATCACGCTCACAAAATGGCGCATGTTCCATCAATTGACCATATTTGCTCAGGTATCTTTTTGGAGGAACGATCGGGGTAAAAGATTCCGCATATAAAATCCGATTGTTGGTGCCTTCAAAATCTAATTGATATACTAATCCACGCGGGATAATTAAATAATCACCATACTCAAAAGGGATACTTCCAAAAGCACTTTTTAATACGCCTTTGCCTTCGTGAATAAAGAGCATTTCATCCGCATCCGCATTTTTAAAAAAATAAGACATGGATTGTGTTGGTGCAGCTACGCCTACATAAACATCATTATTGACTAATAATGGAACCCTGCTTTTAATATAATCTTCCGCGGGAGGGGTATTGAATGTTACATAACTCCGGTGCTGCATGTTTTCTGCCACTGCAATTTTTGGTGCTATGCTATAGGATGGACCAATTTCCAATACTTTGGTTGGCGGATGAACATGGTATAATAAGGAATAATCATTAGAGAATCCTTCTGTTGAGAACAATTCTTCGGCATACAATTGACCATCAGGTTGACGGAAGATGGTATGCCGCTTAGGAGGAATTTGACCTAAACTATAATAATGCATATATGGCGGTTAACCATACAAAATTAATGAAAAAATATCATTTTTCATGATGTCAGCTTCCGATGAAAAGTTTTAGTTTAAAGTGCTTTATTCCTCATAATCTGAAACATTTAGCTATTTGAGTATTATTTTAATCATTACTTTTGTTGTGTAATTTTCTAACTATATTTAATTATCATCCATGGATTCCCAGTATCTGGACTTACTTGTTCATCCTGTTAATAAATTGGCATTAAAGTTTGATGGCGTTAATAATCAATTAGTTGAAGAAAGTACCGGGGATTGTTTTTCAATTAAAGAAGGAGTTCCTGTCCTATTGAGTAAAATAGCCCCTAAAAATATCAGCAAAACGGAAATACATAACAGTGAAGGCACTCAATTTGAATATAGAGCCCACTACCAAAATGATGCGGAATTATTTGATTATACTGCTGAAACAAAAGACCCCTTAGAAAAAGCAGAAATACAACGTTTACACCAAAATATTTTAGCTGAAGTACCTAAAAATGCCAGTTGGATTTTGGATGTTGGAACCGGTGGTGCTTGGTTAGCCAAAAATTTGGTTCCACTTGGAAAAAATGTGATATCCATGGATATTTCCGAAAAAAATCCAATTCGTGCAATTAAAAATTTGCCTTCATCACATCATTTTGCACTGGTAGCCGATGTATTCGAATTACCCATTAAAGATAATGCTATGGACGTTATTGTTGCTTCGGAAATTATTGAACATCTTAGTCAACCCGGTGTTTTTATTGCAGCTCTTTACAAGGCCTTAAAGCCCGGCGGGAAAATTATTATTACTACCCCTTACAATGAAACCATTCAATATTCGCAGTGCATTCATTGTAATCATTTGACTCCACAAAATGCACATTTGCATTCCTTTACTGAATATTCTATTTTGAAATTTCTTCCGGAAAACATTAAATCTTATCAAACAAAAATCATTAATAATAAAATATTGGCCAAATTGCGGTTGCAATTAATTTTAAAAGGACTTCCCTTGCCCCTTTGGAATATCGTAGATAAAATTAGTAATAAGATTATTAAGAAGTCTTTCCGATTGATGTTGATTATTAAAAAATAATTATATCAAGGTGGAAATAAAATAAACAACTATGCTTACTATGGCATAAAAGCCCCAAATTTTAACAGAAACATAAGAGGAGAATTCAACACCTTCCCGGTGACAATACCATGCTAAAATAACTTTATGCAGCATAAAAGATATTAAGGTGGCAAAGGCAATGCCCAACATCCCAAAATAATAAATAAATACAGCATCCAAAATTACATTGATGCCCCATTCCATAGCCGATGCACGGAAGAGTTGCCCATTTTTTTGCATGGAAAGTAAAATAGTATGCGGAAAAAGTAAGCGGCTGATAATTATTAATAGATAAACATTAAATATACCTGCTGAAAGACTAAATGCAGGAGTGTACACCCATGAAAATAGAAATTTACTGACGAGTAAAAAAACTATAGTGACAGGGAAAAACAAATGCAGCAATTGCGTACTTCTGCGTTTTATAATAGCCAATCCTTCCTTCATATTTCCCAGTACATGATGGGAGGCCAATTCTGCACTCATGGCATTGCTAAAGGAATTGGCCAATAAGGTAACAAAAGGCAATTCTAAGGCACCATAACTAAAAACTGCAAAATCGGCATCATTATAATAATGGGTAACAAATAAACTATCAATATAGCCCATGCTGGAGCCGATAATTAAGGAGCCGATATAGGGACCGGTACGACTACTGAGTAAGCGCATTTCTTCCCAATGAAATTGTATGCCATAATGTTTCAAGACATAAAAAATCAAAAATAAATAGCGGATCATTGCGCTTATTCCCAGCAATATTAAGGAAGTATATAAGGTGGTATCAAATAATAAAGGAATCGCCAGTGCTAAGGTTTGCATTAAAAATACACATACACCATACCATAATAATTCTTTAGATTTTTTGCGCAATAAAAAAATGTACTCCATCAAAAATGCAGGCGCATTGAATAGCGTAAATAAAATAAATACATGGTACAATTCAAAATGTTCATGGATGATGGATTTTTCTATTATTAAAAGCACCCCACAAGCCAACAGGGATATAAGGCTCAGTAATATTATTGCATTCGAAATAAGATAAGATTGTTTCTTCGAATTGACGGCAGCATAATACGGTAATAATGGATCGATAATTCCGGATACCCAAAAGGAAGTTGCCAATTGCCCAATCAATAAAAGCTTTTCATAAAATCCAATTAATTCTTTGCCGGGCAGCACTCTGGCCAATACCACAGAAAGAATCATCCTGGAAGCAAATCTTAATAATTGAAATACCTGCAAAGCACGCAAGGAATCAATTTTCAATTTGCTGAAAAGTGTTTTTACCATTTAAAAATTTTATGTCCTTTTACCGCATAAAAGAAAATGTAAGCATAAATGGGTATCAGTAGCCAATAGGCGTTTTTAAAACCAATGGAAGGCGTATTGGCCAATTGTGCGTATAATAATGGCATAACAGCCCCACCGGCAATGCACATCACCAAAATGGCAGAACCGGTTTTGGTAAATTTTCCTAATCCGTGTATGGCTAACGGCCAAATGGCAGGCCAAACTAAAGCGTTGGCGATGCCCAAAGAGGCAATAAATAAAATGGACTCATACCCTTCCGAAGTCAGTGCCAAACCTGTGACGAGAATCCCTAATAAGGCGGTCATGGATAAGGCCTTGGCTTGCGTAATTATTTTTGGAATCATCACTATGCCTATAATATATCCAATGACCATTCCCGCCAAGGTATAGGAGGTAAAAATACGTGCATCCTGCAAGGGAATATGCATGGACTGCCCGTATAATATGATGGTATCCCCGCAAACTACTTCTGCACCCACATATAAAAATATACCTAAAGCGCCCAATATTAAATTTGGAAATTGAAATATTGAGGTATGTTCCTGTTTTAATATGTCAGATGTAATATCTTTCTCATCTTCTTCATTTTCTTGTTCAATTTCCGGTAAGGATGAAAAATATAACATCACCGCTAATCCTACCAAAACTAAAGCCATCAGGCAATAAGGCAAAATTGCTTTGGCTGCCAATTCATTTAAAATTTTATTTTTTAATTCGGGTGAGGCCGTTTTTACCCGCTCCATCACTGAATCTGCATCATTTAAAATAACCGCGCCTAAAATTATTGGGGCCAATACCCCGGCAATTTTATTAGCAATCCCCATAATACTGATTCTTTTGGCAGCACTCTCAATAGGACCAACTATAGTCACATAGGGATTGGAAGCGGTTTGCAGCAAGGCTAATCCGGTACCAATAATAAATAATCCCAATAAAAATAAAGCATAAATTCTACTTAAAGCTGCCGGGACAAATATTAAAGCTCCAAGGGCCATGACCACTAATCCCAACATCATCCCTTTTTTAAATCCCGTACGCTCCAATATTTTTGATGCCGGTAAGGACATTACAAAATAGGAAATATAAAACGCAAAAGCAACCAACATAGCCTCTACCGGTTTCAATTCACATGAAATTCTCAGATAAGGAATAAGGGTGCTATTGAGCCATGTTACAAATCCAAAAATGAAGAATAAGGAGCCTAAGATGAGTACCGGCCCTATATTTGAACGTTTATCCATTGGTTTAATTATTGCTGCGAATATAAGTACTTATTAAATTTTATAACTTTGAATTAAATAAAATAATCATGAAACGTTTACAATTCTTGCTCTTTTTTACGTTTTTGTCAGTATTTGGCTATAGTCAAAGAATAGAAGACAGCCATTATGCCACCAAAAATTATATTCACGAAGATGGTCGTATTGAAGACGCACATTATACTACAGTTGGATATATAAAGCAAGATGGTCGCATAGAGGATGCTCATTATACTACCATAGGTTATATTCATAATGACGGACGAATTGAAGATGCCCATTATTCCACCGTAGGTTACGTCCATGCTGATGGCCGTGTGGAAGATGCACACTACAGTACATTAGGATATATCCATGAAGATGGCCGGGTGGAAGATGCCCATTACAGTACTTTAGGCTATGCCAAAGGCATCAAAAAGGAATGGGCTGCCATACAGTTCTTCTTCTTTAAACTATGAGCGATCCAATGATTTTTTTGGAAACTTAATATCTTTTTACGTTATTCGCAGTTCATAATTTTTCATGAATTTACCAGATATTTACCGAAAGGCTATTTTTTTTATTATTGCAGCCGCTTGCTTCAGTCCTTTTATAGACCCTCCTATTGCCTTATTATTAGGACTAATTTTAGCGCAAACCATAGGACATCCTTATAAAGCTAAAAATTCCAAATTCACTAAAATATTACTGCAAAGTTCAGTGGTAGGATTGGGATTTGGGATGAATTTTTTCAAGGCGATGAAAGCCGGACAGGAAGGTATTTTATTTACCATTAGTACTATAG
>CAIKRV010000033.1 GCA_903829945.1 uncultured bacterium
AGACGGAGATAAAAGAAGTACTAAAACTCCAATTATTGGAGCAGATGAGTTTTCAACGGTTACGAATGATATAAGTTTATTTGCAATTTTAAATCCAGTAGGAGGTATATGCGGAAATACTAAAACAAGCATTACCGTAGTAGCAAAAAATATTGGATCAAATTCACAAAGCTCAGTTCCTGTGAATGTATCCGTAAATGGCGGAACAGTATTAACTGCTACAGGTACTAAAACTTTATCCACCGGAATGTCCGATACTATCACTTTTAGTAGTACAGTAAGTACAGTTGCCGGAGGTTCATTTTCTATTAAAGCCTGGACTTCGTTAAGCACTGATGCAGATCATACAAATGATACTCTTACCAGTGTGGTTGCAATTAATGCTTTACCTACAGCTTCCTTTATGGCAAAGAACGCTTGTATTGGAAATGCAGTTAACTTTACTGATGCATCCAAAAATGCTAAAACTTGGTCTTATAAATTTGGAGATGGTGGAAGTTCCTCTTCTTCCAGTCCAAGTTACTCCTATACTAAAACAGGTACTTATACAGTTACTCAAATTGCTTATAATGGTACTTGTGTAGATAGCATCAAACGAAATATTACGATCAATCCAAAACCGCTTGCTAAGTTTGGGATCACCAGCTTATGTAAGGATACCATCCAATTTGCAGATTCCAGCAGTATTGCCAGCGGCAATATCACCAATTGGTCATGGAAATATGGTGATGGAAATAGTGGAAGTATTCAAAATCCGTCTCATTATTTTAGCAAACTAGGTATTACCACTGTAGTTTTAACTGTTAAAAGTGATTCAGGCTGTATAGATTCAACTTCAAGAATATATTCAATTGATAGAATGCCTCATGGTAAGTTTAGTACTACTCCTTTGTCAGGTAGAATGTATCAATTTAAATCTTTTGATACTACTGGTACCTTTACTTACGGATGGGATTTTGGTGATACCAGCACTGCCAGTACCAAAGCACCATCACACAACTATTTAAAAGATGGTTTCAAAACAGTTACCTTAAGCATTAAAAATAGCAATGGTTGTATGGCTATGGGAATGGATACTTTCAGCATTCACTTAACCGGTATTATAGCTTTTGATCAAAATGGAATAGGTCAAGTGCGTATTTATCCTAATCCATTTATGGATGCAATGCATGTAAATTATACCTTAAGCCAAGCAGCTCATATTCGCATTGAAATTTGTGATTTAACAGGAAGGACTATTGGTTTATTATCTGATAATCAACAATCAGAAGGAACTCACACCATTTCCTTGAATGCAAAAGAATATAATATGAACCAAGCAGGCATTTATATCCTGAAGCTTATGGTTGGAGATCGTGAAAACACATATAAACTCATTAAAATGAGATAATAAAAATTAAAATTTTAAAAATGGATGCCATCTTGAAATTCAAGGTGGCATTTATTTTTTAGGTAAGGACCAATTTGAAATGAAATTATGTTGAGTGATATTACCATAAAAATAGGTAGCGTTGGATTAATCACAGAGATTGGGGATAATTATCATCTTTTATAAGGCTATAATCTTAATAGCCAATAATATGTATTTTTAATCGAGTGCCATATCCCCAAATATAGTGAATTTATAAGTTCATAATGAGCTTAACAAGAGGCGATTTAAAATTAAAATATTGATATTGAATTAGTTGAATAAGATTTGTATTTTAGCAAAAACGGAGCTTAAAACGACGAAATATGGTCGAAAAAGGCGGGGTAAAAAGATTTAATGTGTTGTTTGTGAATATTAAAGGGAATTGGACTATCTTTGCAGGATAAAATTTTTTTTCAACCACTAAAATTTAAAAACGTGACTAAAGCAGACGTAGTTTCCGAAATTGCAGCGAAAACCGGAGTAGAAAAAGTAGCTGTACAAGAGGTAGTTGAAACCTTCTTCGAAGTTCTAAAGAACAATATGGGGAAAGGCAGCAATGTTTATTTCCGTGGCTTTGGGAGCTTTATCGTAAAGAAAAGAGCCCGTAAAGTTGCACGTAACATCGCTAAAAACACTTCCTTAATTATTGAGCCGCATTATATTCCGGCATTTAAACCCGCTAAAACATTCGTTGAGGATGTTAAGAAAAAGGTGAAGAAATAATTTTCACCATTCGAAAGTAAAGGAATGCGATCAACCCGCACTGCACAAATAATTATTATTCTGCTGATAAGCGGGTTGATTGCCTTCATTTATTTTTCAGTTCGAAATACTTCTTCGGCACTTGTTAAAAGCCCATCTGGTCATATGGATTCCAATAAGGAAACCGCTGCACAAAGAACTGATGAGCCTTTTGATTATGAGCAATACGAAAAAGTAATTCGTAACGAGGTTGCAAAGAAAGACCTCGAAATGATTGATTTATTGGAACAAAACTATCGTACTAAACCCAGCAAGGAAGGTATGCAGCATCTTGGCGAAACATTCGACAAGTTAGGCTTTCCAGCCATGGCCGGGTATTATTATCTCAAGCTTGCACAATCCAAAAAAGATGATGCTTCTGCTTGGGCATTAGCAGGTCGAAAATTTTACGAAGCAGAGGGGATGTTCACCGGAACCGCCTCCTTTTATTCATTAATTGTCGAATCTATGAATGCGTACGATAAAGCTATTGAGTTGGATCCACGAAATTTGGATGCCAGAGCCGATCAGGCGGCTAATATCATGGACTTAGGGCAAGGCCCACCTATGAAAGCCGTCGGTATGCTAAGAGATATTCTTCAGGTTGATTCAAACAATCAGAAAGCAATGCTATATCTTGGTATCTTTTCGGTTCGTTCTGCTCAGTATGAAAAAGCTTTGAAAAGATTTATTCGTCTTACAGAATTAGATCCTAATAATGCTGAATATCATCGTTATTTAGGAGATACTTATATAAAGATGGGTAATAACAATAAAGGAATTATTGAGCTTGAAAAGTATAAAGGGTTATTAAAGGATCCTGAAGCAAAAGCTCAAGTTGATAATATGATTTCCGCAATTAAAAACGGGGATCAAAGACCAAATAAATAAAGTAAACAATTTAAAAATTTAAGATATGCCTTGCGGTAAAAAAAGAAAAAGACATAAAATAGCAACCCATAAAAGGAAGAAAAGACTTAGAAAAAATCGTCACAAGAAGAAGAAGTAGTTAATAGCGATGGAAGCATCGCTATTAATAAATTGTACCTCAATTACAATTATTACTTAAAAAGGATACTTTACGAAAGTAACTTTACAGGATTGATTCCTGAATCTATTTGAACTTGTGTATGTTATAAGTAAAGCGTTTCAATTTTGAAATGCTTTTTTGGAAGTGCAAAGTGCTATTTTATTCAAAATCATTGTTTAAATAATCCTCTCATCTGAGGTGATTTAATCTTGATATTTAGGTATTTGGCACAAATTTAAGCTTCCTAATTTACCTTTTAAAATAAGCTGTTTGAACAAAGAGCTTGTAATACAAACTACTCCTGACGGAGCAGATATTGCACTACTTGAGGAAAAACGCCTCATGGAATTGCACCACGAAAAAGTGGAGGATGAATTCCTGGTAGGTGATATTTACTTAGGTCGGATTAAGAAATTAATACCCGGTCTCAATGCTGCTTTTGTGGATATTGGCCATGAAAAGGATGCTTTTTTGCATTACCTTGACCTTGGCCCTGATGTCCGTTCGTTCCTAAAATTTACGGACTTGGTTCGCAAAGGTCGTTTGAAGGATACTCATTTGCAAAGTTTTCGGTTTGAACCTCAAATTATCAAGACTGGAAAAATTGACGATGTATTTTCTCCGAATACCAATGTTATCGTACAAATAGTTAAAGAACCTATTTCTACCAAAGGGCCTAGGCTCACTTCTCAATTAAGTTTACCGGGTAGGTTCCTTATATTGATTCCTTTCAGTGATACTTTATCACTTTCAAAAAAGATTTTTAATAGAAGTGAAAGGGATCGTTTGAAGAAAATTATTGCTTCCATTAAGCCTAAAAATTATGGCCTGATTGTTCGCACCAATGCCCAAGAAGCAAGTTTGGAAGAACTTGAACAAGATCTTCAAAAATTACTTTTGGATTGGGAACATTTGGTTAAAGAATTAGCTGCCGGAAAAACGAAATTATATTCAGAAGCTGATAAAACAGTCACCATTCTACGTGATATTTTAAATAGTACTTTTAGTAGGATTACGGTAGATAGCCAAAAGCTATTTAAACAAATTAAAAACTATCTGCACGAAATAGCTCCCGAACAAGAAGACATTGTAAAATTTCAAAAATCTACGGATCGTCCTCTTTTTGAGTACATGGAATTGGATAAACAAATTAAATCTTTGTTTAATAAAATCGTAAATGTAGGAGGTGGGGCTTATTTAGTTATTGAACATACAGAGGCAATGCACGTTATTGATGTAAATAGCGGAAGCAAGCGGGTCAGAAATGAAATTCAGGAAGAGAATGCATTGAAAACTAACTTGGAGGCTGCGTCTGAAATAGCACGTCAATTACGGCTTCGAGACATGGGTGGGATTGTCGTTATAGATTTTATCGATATGCGAAGTGCACAGCATCGTAAACTCGTTTATGAGCGTATGCGCGATATAATGCATGAGGATAGGGCTAAACATACCATCTTACCCCTTTCCAAATTTGGGATTATGCAAATTACTCGACAAAGAGTACGACCTGAATTAAACATGGAATCCTCCGAGCCTTGTCCTGTTTGTGATGGAACCGGTGTAGTAGCGCGACATATTAATATTAATGAAGAAATAGCTAGGAAGATTGAAGAAATTCTTAGAACTGGAAAAGCAACTTCTTTGAAACTAATTGTTCATCCATTTTTAGCAGCCTACTTTACCAATGGTTTTATTTCTCCTCGTTTGCGCTGGTTCTTGAAATTTAGAAAGTGGGTAAAAATAATACCGAAAGATGGTCATTTATTAAATCAATTTGAAATTGATTAGTGGATTTGCTCTGCTTTTAACATACTTTGCATTGTAATAATTATCTTTGGAGTAATATGAAAAAGCTTTTAATTTTATCCTTTATTCTTTTTGCAGGTGCAAATTTGAATGCTCAAAACAAAGCGCAGAATATTTCCAAAAAAGCTACTGACACCTTGGTGGTGGATTCTACCATTACACTTCCTCCTGATACCACTGTTTCTGATACCTTGATAGATGAATCATATAGTATCGAAAATAATAATGACACTTCCAAAGTAATATTTGATGATTTGTCTCAAACGCCACCCACAATGCCTAGTATGAAGTCAATTTCAAACGGGGATTATTTTGAACATTTTTTTAATCCTGTTTTAATTGCAACTTCTTACCAACCAAAATCTAAAGATTCATTAGGAACTTTTAAGGGATGGGGTATTGAATATAATTTGGCTGAATCCTTCCGTGACCGTATGCAATCCGGACCCGCATATACCCGCCTTTATGGGAAATTAAGTATTCTTCAAAGTTCAAAAAAGGGAATAAGTGACTTGTTTTCCTATTCCTTTGGATTAGAATTCTCATTTGAAAGCCATCCACGACGCCATTTCTTTATTCCGTATTATGGATTTGAATTGGGCGGATTTATTCAGAAGAATTTTAATAGGGCAGGCTACTTTAATCCTTTATTGGGTCTTAATCTCCTTTATACTAAAAAAGTGGCACTTTCTGCCGCAGGTGGTTATTATTATCCTTTTAGCCATTTTGAAGAACTTCAAGGATATTATGCACGACTTTCTTTACGTATTATCTTCTGGTAGGCATAATTTTTGATTATAAATTTCGGTGGTCTGTAACGCAATTTAAAAATAGCCGTTTTCTCTATTTTCTTACACTGTAAGTAAGACTAAGGTAAGCGGTTTAATTTGAAATCTGATAATTATAATTTTGTATAACGGAAATTGAAATACGATTTAAAATAATAATATGAATAAATTCTTTCTTGCCATGGCATCAATGGTTTTTTGCTTGGTGTTATGTGCTTTCGTTAAGGTTGATCCAAGTTTGACCGGAAAATGGGTTGCCAAAGAAAAGGGTGAAATCAGCGAAATTACTTTTGATAAAAGTGGTTACATTTCTTTTTTAATTAATGATAAAGTTTTTGGCGGTAAAAACTATTCGGTACAAAACATGACGGTTGATATGACTTATGAAGTGTATACCAGAGCAAAACCGCATAATATTGATTTGATATTAATTGCTCAGGGAAGCCTGCAAGAGGTAAGACGAATTAGAGGAATTTATGATATGGAGAATCCCAATACCCTTCGTGTTAAATTCAATTTCCAAGGTGCCGAACGACCTAATAATTTTAACACTGAAGAAGATGATGGTACTATGGTTTTTGAAAGGGCGAAAGAGTAAAAATAAAATAGTTTTCAGGAAATAATAAATATTTATTTCTCTATAAAATCCTTAAAACCGTGCATTAATCTTTCAATATTTCTTCTTTGAACATAAAGTATTTCTGCTGGTGCATCACTCGCAATGGCAAGAAATCTAGTTCTATCAAAGGGATCTCTTCCAGCCATTTGATTATGGCCAACTGCCAGCACATTAAAAAACTTTAAACTAGGTATATTTTGGCCTTCGGCCTTAACGGAAATATTTATTAACGGACTTGAATTTTTAACTGAATCCATTTCATGATTAGATGCCGTGTAAAATGCTTCGTATTCTATATTTGCAAAGCCCAACAAAAAATCTTTTGCCATAGCAGGTGAAACAGTATAACTTTTTTCCGGGTGAGCCGCTGAGGAAATACTGAAATTTTTTCCATCAGATTTAAAGGTAAATGATTCTTCTGTACTGCCCGGATAAGTATATGTAACTTCTCTGATGCTGGAAGGAGCTATTTTATATACTTCCCTGCTTCTCCAACCTTTTTCTACGGCCTCATATCGTACACTTAAGTATCCTTCAAAACCGGGTATCCAAGTTACCATAGGGTCTTTAGAGCCTTCCATCAACATAATTGTTCCTAATTGGTCAGCAGTAGTTCCCCCAACATAATAAGTCTTTTCCGGTACATCATTGCCATGCGTATAAATTTCAACTTTAATACTTCCGGTAAGCATATCTTTAAGGAAAGCTTTTTTTGCTTTTTCAGAAAGCGGATTTTTCATTTCCACATTCTTAATGCATTCCAGAATTAAATCAACTCGTGATTTATAAGCAGTATATTTTTTATTTAAGCTCCATAAATTGGGCCCTTTTCGTTCTAATAACACTCGATTATTTGCCCTGTCTGCCAGAAATATTTTAGTTACATTTTGAGTATCTGCAATTGCAAAAACTTTCATCATATTAGGATTAGTACCTGTTCGATTTTGAGTAAGCAGGAAAATGGCAGCACTCCCTACTAAAAGTAAAATTGCAAAATAAATATAGGTTACTTTCTTCATATTATTTATATGCTAAACCTTCTTTTACGAACGTAATTATATACAATTCCAAAAATAATGATTAAACTAATCGGCACAATAGTATTGACCATTTGCCAATAAAATTTATCCGTTTTTATTTGCCCGGCATCCAATAATCTTAATTTAAATTGTTTGGATCTTAAAGAAATGAGTCCTGATTCATCCACCAAATAATCGATGCAATTAAGCATTAAATTTTTATTGGCAAAGTATTGATTGGTATAAGGATCATATCCCAAAGGATAAGGTTGTTGCTTTGCTTTGCTAAATTGATTTTTTGGAATATCTCCATCTGAGATAACAATAACTTTAGCAGGTTTCCCCTTAGTAATAAATTTTCCGTATTCTGTGGAATCCAAATCACCTGTTATCCGATTGGCATAAGCAGAATTAAATTTCCCCTCTAATAATACCGCTAGGTTTTTTGGCCCTCCGGTGTACATTCGTTGGTCAACACTACGTACCATATTTAAGTCAATTAATGCAGGATTTTGCATGGTACGCGTATTTGGAGAAGTCTGTAATAAAATTGTTTTTTTAATATCACGGGTTTGATTTGCATTTACGGTGTCAATAGTATTTGCAAATTGAAACCAAATGCTTCCCAGGCCATTTACAATGGGATGATCACTGGTAGGGGTTACTAATGGATAAAAAGGCCACTTTAAAAGGCTACCTCTATCCTGAGAGCCATAAGCTGCACTGATTAATGGTATATAGTGGCAGTTTAAATCCAGCACTAAATTATCATTTATACGGATTCCATATTTAAATAATAAATCTTCCAAATGAAGCGGATAACTATAAGTAAGTTCATTCCCCTGGCGCAGACTATCTAAGTCAGCTCTTAAGTTATCAATACAAAACAAAACCTTCCCACCTTTCATGATGTATTGATCCAATTTGTATTTTTCAATATCTGTAAATGTGGAATCCGGCTTTGCTACAATTAATGCAGCATAGGTATCATAGCGTCCAACTTTATATTTATGAGAATTTACATAATCCACGGTGTAATATTCTTGCAAGGCATTGTCCAAATCATTTAAATATTTTGGACTCAATTCACCATGACCTTGAACAATTCCAATTTTTGGTTTAATGCCAATCATTAATTTCCGAAGTGAATTGGCAAATTTATATTCAATTTGTGTAATGCTATTATTTAATACCTCGTCAGGACTTATATTTCCCATTTGTTCTTCCAGTAAAATGGTGGACATATCCTCATTGTTAAAAGATATAATGGCACCCGGAAAAATTATTTTTTGAGAAAATTTATCTTCTTCATTGACGCTTAAATTTATTGGACGTAATCCTAAATTAGCCAAATGTGCATATAATTTCTTCTTGCCTTCTTTGTCAGTTACATCATCTGGATTGATAAATTGGTATTGAATTCTATCTCCGGCTACCGTGCGGAATTCATCAAGAATATCTCTAATAGCATCATGCAATCTGCGAAATCCTGCAGGCAAATCTTTTCCTTCCAAATAAACCTTTACATAAACAACGTCTTTTGTTTTCTTTAGCAGATCAATTGTTGGTTTGCTTAATGTAAATCTTTTATCACCGGTAAGGTCAATTCGTTTGTAATAAATATTGCAAATAATATTAATAAATGCAATAATTGCAAGCATCATTAATGCCTGAATAACAATTTGTCTTTTCTTATCCTTAGCTTTATTCATCTTACCAACGCCTCCTTTGTAAAATTGTTCGTGTTAAAAATAAGAAAACAGTAATAAAGCTTAGAAAGTAAACTAAATCTCTTGTATCTACAATTCCTCTACTAATGGATTGATAATGGCTTTGGATACTAAACATTGAAAATATCCAATCTGCTGAAGCAAATATTGCCATTTGTGGCAATAAATCTAAAAGCATAAAAAAGAAAAAACATAAAATTAGTCCTAAAATAAATGCAACAATTTGATTATCGGTAATAGAGGAAGCAAATATACCTAGGGACAAATAGGCTGCACCAACAAATAATAATCCAATATAGGAACCAATGGTAGCACCATGGTCCACATTGCCTGCCGGAACCGCCAAGGTATTGACAGTATAATAATAAATTAAGGTAGGTAATAATGAGAAAAGAACCAATACCAGACCGGCAAAATACTTGCCTAAAATAATTTGGAAATCTGTAACCGGTTTGGTGGATAAAATTTCAATGGTGCCCGTATTTTGTTCTTCGGCAAAACTTCGCATAGTGATGGCGGGAATAAGAAATAAAAATACGATAGGACCAATACTGAAAAGCATATCCAAGGAGGCATAACCATTTGCTAAAATATTATCAGGTAAAACCCAAAGAAAAATTCCTGTAATTGTTAAAAACACCCCTATACTGATATAGGCTATCAGTGAACTGAAAAATAGGGTTATTTCTTTTTTAAATATTGAAAACATCTTTATTAATCATCAATGAAAAAACAATAGTTTGTCATTTCATTTAATTTTAAATTTGGTTATGAGGTTGGTGAGCTTTTGGTTAGTTCTTGGAAAATAAGTTCTAAACTTTGCATATCTCTATTCATTTCAAATATGGCATTATTTTTTTGTACTGCCCATTGAAAAACGTCTTCCCTGATATCAGTGGATGCATGTAATAACCATAATTCCCCTTTAAGCTCAGCTTCCTTAACGCCCGGGATTTTTAATAATTCTTCGGCATTAGTAGTGTTTTTAAAACTTACTTTAAGAATACTGTTTCCTCTGGAAGCACTCATCAATTCTGCCGTAGGCTTATCCGTAACAATTTTACCTTTATTAATAATCAATACCCTACCACAAATAGCCTGAACTTCTTGTAAGATATGTGTTGAAAACAGGACAGTTTTTTTCTTTCCAATTTCTTGAATAAGGTTTCTGATTTCAATAATTTGGTTAGGATCCAGCCCGGTAGTTGGTTCATCAAGGATTAAAACTTCAGGGTCATGAATTAAAGCATGGGCAAGGCCTACTCTTTGCCTATACCCTTTAGAAAGCATCTTTATTTTTTTATTTTGCTCAATTTCTAAACCTGTAAGGCCAATGAGCTCATCCACCCTTTTTCTGATATTTCCTTGATAATGATGAATACCGGCAATAAAATGCAAGTATTCTTTAACATACATATCTAGATATAGAGGATTATTTTCAGGTAGATAGCCCAACTTTTTACGGACTTCTAATGATTGTTCATAAATATCTGAATTTGCTACCCAAGCTTCACCCGAAGTAGGTGTAATATAGCAACTAAGCATTTTCATTGTGGTACTTTTCCCGGCACCATTGGGGCCCAAAAAACCAACAATTTCCCCACTTTGGACTTCAAAGGAAATGGCATCTACGGCTCTTTGAGAACCATATATTTTAGTTAATTCCTGAACTTTTACAGACATTGCAACGGCAAAGATAGACAATAGTAAATTGTCTGTGCTTCTTCCATAACGAAAAAATCAAGTCCTTATTTTAACTTGATTTCTACTAACTTTGCATTTTTATTCATGGCCAGGCAGACTTTAGACCAAATTGAAGAAAAGGAGATGTCATTCATTGATCATCTTGAGGCACTGCGTTGGCATATTGTCAGGTCTGTTCTAGCCGTTCTGGTTTTTACGATAGTAGCCTTTATTTACATTGAGGATGTGTTCACCTTCCTTTTAGGCCCAGGAAGAACAGATTTCTGGACTTATCGTATGCTTTGCAAATACTTCAACATGTGTCCTAAAAACATGGGATTTACTTTGCAAAATACTGATATGGCAGGGCAGTTTACGCAATCCATCAGTATGGCTTTTTATGTTGGTCTATCCATTGCCTTTCCCTATGCTGTATGGGAAATTTGGCGCTTTTTTAAACCTGCCCTCAGTAGGAAAGAAAGAAACTATGCCAAAGGTGTGGTTTTCTTTAGTACTATCCTATTTATGTCCGGCCTTACCTTGGGATTTTATATTATTACCCCAATTACAGTTCAATTTTTAGGCTCCTACCGAATCAGTAGTATGGTTGAAAATAGAATAAATTTGGAAAGTTTCTTAGATACAATTACTATGATGACCTTTTCAACGGCCATTACTTTTGAACTGCCCATCGTTATTTATTTCTTGACTTTAATAGGCTTTGTATCCCCTAAATTCATGCGCAAATACAGAAGGCATGCTATTTTGGTCAGTTTAATTTTATCCGCGGTCATTACACCAAGTACTGATATGACCAGTATGCTGGTTTTAGCCATACCCTTTATTTTCCTTTACGAATTCAGTATTCTTGTTTCTGCCTTTGTCGTAAAAAGAAAAGAAAGACGTGAGCGAAAAACTAATATAAATAACTAACCATATTTGTTGTGGGCAATCCTTGGTAGTTTACTAGTTTTTGCAATAATTAATATTATCGTTATTTTTACTCATCCTGACTTTATTTACATTTAAAGGAAGTCTTAAAAATTATTATTTCGTTTAAATATTTCGTGGATAACTATTTCCGCTTGTGCCTTTACTAAGGCCTCTAATTTTTTTTACCTTCGTTGATATTTAATTATTATGAAAATAGCAATTGCATGTGACCACGCCGGGTATGAAATGAAGGAAAATGTGAAATCTTGGCTTATAAAGTCAGGATATGATGTTAATGATTTAGGAACCTACAGTTCAGCATCAGTAGATTATCCGGATTATGCCCATAAACTGGCCATAGAAGTTGAAACCGGCGCATCGAGCCTAGGATTTTTATTATGTGGTTCGGGAAACGGAGTATGCATTACTGCAAATAAACATCAGGGCATACGTGCCGCCTTGGCTTGGAATCCTGAAATTGCATCCTTAGCTCGCCAACATAATAATGCAAATGTGCTTTGTTTACCTGCCCGTTTTATTACTACTGAGGAGGCAGAAAAAATTGCTGAAAGTTATTTGAAAGCTAAATTTGAAGGTGGACGTCACCAAACAAGGGTTGAAAAAATATAAATGAGCAGCAAAGCCAGTATTTTCCTAAAGGCAACTGAACAAAAATCGCTTGATGGAGCGCATCACCAACGTATAAAGCAAAGCTTGGGACAATATCAAATTGCCCATAAAAATGGTCTACAACAGTTTGAAAAATTAGCATTGGCCAGAGAGCGTGCCGGATTTATAAGGCGTAAATCTCTTGAAGGCCTGGATAGATATTTAATTGAATGGGAATCTCATTTTAAACGTAATGGCGGTAAAGTAATTTGGACACAAGATGCTCAAGAAGCCTGCGATCAGATACTAGGTATTCTTAGAAAAAATAAAATTAATAAAGTTGTTAAATCTAAGAGTATGGTTAGTGAGGAAATAGGTTTAAATGCTTTTTTGCAAAAAAGCCATATTGCTGCCTTGGAAACCGACTTAGGTGAATTTATCCAACAATTGGATCATCAAAGTCCATTTCATATTGTCAATCCTGCCATGCATAAATCCAAGGAAGACATAGCAGAATTATTCCAAACCAAACTTAATGTTGCAGTAAAACCTATCGCTCAGGATCTGAGTAATACTGCACGAGAGCATTTAAGAAATGAATACCTTGAAGCAGGGGCTTCCATCACCGGTGCTAATTTCTTATTAGCAGATATTGGTGGTATTTCTATTACTGAAAATGAAGGCAATGCACGTATATGTACCGCATTGCCTAAAATTCATATTGTGGTTACAGGCTTGGAAAAAATATTACCTTCTGTCAATGATTTGTATTTGTTTCTACCGCTATTGGCCACCTTTGGTACCGGTCAGAAAATAACGGCGGCAAATTCTATTATTACCGGTCCAAAACGAAGGAATGAATTGGATGGTCCGGAGGAAATGTATGTAGTATTAATTGATAATGGACGCACCGAATTGTTAGGGCAGGTACCGCAACGAGAAGCATTAGCATGTATAAAATGTGGAGCATGTATGAATGCTTGTCCCGTATATAAAGGCATTGGAGGGCATAGTTATGATACTACCTATCCTGGCCCTATTGGAGCTGTTATAACGCCATTTATGCAGGATTACTATGAAAACATTCATTTAAGCTATGCATCTACACTTTGTGGAAAATGTACTGAAGTTTGTCCTGTGAATATTGATTTGCATAAATTTATTTTATACAATAGACAAAAATTTATGTCCGAAACCCAACCCGGCCAAGCAGATAAATTGATGTGGCAAGTTTGGAAACGTTCTGCTATGAAAAGATCATTTATGAACGGGGGAGGAGGATTTAAAAACTTTATAGTAAAATACTTTTTCTTTACTAATTGGAGTAAACATAGAAGTGTTCCTAAAGTTGCCAATCGTTCTTTCAATGAACAATGGTTGGCTGAAAGAAAGCCAACAAAGAAAGTTGTAAGTGAAGATGATGAATAAAAAAAGCTCGTAAAAATATTACGAGCTTTTTTTAAATATCTTAATTAGAATTATATCTTCATTTTCTTAGCTAATTCTTTAGGAATAGCATTTTTATTAATCATTATGGATGTTGTTTTATAGGCAACATAAGATGCAGAAGCGTAAAAATAACCTTTGGCATCATTTCTATCTGTTCCCCATGAATTTTTAACAATATAATATACTTCTCCAGTTTGGTCTTTTGCTTTTCCGATAATGTGCATACCATGATCATCAGTTGTACTTAAATTATCAAATCCTTCCTGACGCAATTCTTGAGTAATGACTCTTTGTTTTAGAGGATGATTGAACACGCTATCCATTTCTTCTTGTGTCATGTCCACCCAATCTTTTTCAGGAACTATGGCCACACCATTTTTAAATGAAAACCCTTTTTCACTTACATCACCTGCCCATGCAACAGTATAACCATTATCGAGGGCATTATCAATAATACCCATCATTTCATTTAAAGGCACATTGTAATCTTGATAATTTGCCCAGTTATCAGAAACCTCTAAGGCAAATTTTTCATAAAAAGGATGATGAGTAAAAGAAGTAACTTCAACATAATCATCAGGGTTTATTCCAATATAATCACGGAAGCTGGCAGGGGTATACATTTTACCTGCAAAATTAAAGCTTTCAGGTACTTTGCCTAAATAATTATCTAAAGTAGCCTCTACAGATTTGCTTAAAGCAGGGGATAATTTTCCATCAGGTAATTTAAGAGCCGCATCCATCATTGCTTTAACCACTGCATCCATTTCGCCATGCATTGGCTTAGTACCACCGTAAGGAAAGCCGGTATAGGCTAATTGTGGAACGATGCCAAATATACGAGCACAATTTATGACGTCATGAAATTCACCGCCGGGACCGAAACTTACTGCTCCACCCCAACGCATATATTTTTGAGCTTTTAAGGAATACATATTGCGGACAATAAACATTTCTGAAAGGTCAAAGGTGCCTTTTCCTTTTTTAATTGCCTCACTTTCAAGGAAAGACTGAGATGAGTACGTCCAACAAGTACCTGACTTGTATTGATTTTTTACCTCGGTGGAAGCAACGTCCTTAAGAATGGTAAAGCTAAAGCCACCATTTTTTTTGTTTTTTCTAACTTCCTGTGCTTTTGCACTGAATACCATTACTATCGCAATGATAATTAATAGGATACTATTCTTTTTCATGTTTGTTTTGAATAAAAGTGCGAATGTCGGGAATTTTATCCAAATGTGTACCTATTTAAAATATTGGTTTTTAAAGTCTTTATTTTACTTGTTCAAAGTAATCTTTAACTTTTTGACGATAATAGGAGTTTAAGCCGGGAGGAACTGTTCTTAATAACTCAATTTCCCGCTCTTTGATTTTTTGATATTTTTCCAAAGACGGAGGGCTGGCTCCCGCTTTTTGATTAGCGGACTTTGATTCTCGCTTTTCATCCATATCCTGCTGCTTCTCTGCTTTTTCTGATTCCAACATACGAGTTAAAATTTCCTGTTGACGTTTTATGGTTTCATCAGAAATTTTCTTATTTACCAAATCTGTTTCAGTTTTATCCATTTGTTTTTGCAACTCGTTTAGCTCATTCTTCATGGAGCCATTTCCTTTATTTTTAAGGTCATTCAGCTTTTGCAACTCCCTGCGAATGGCTTCTTGTTTTGCTGCCATTTGCGCCAATTCCTTACTGACTTGCTGCCCTCTTTTTGACATACCTTCACCCTTACCTTGTTTCATCGCCTGCATTTGTTTGTTTAATTGTTCCTGCATTTGACGAAGTGTGCTCATACTTGGCTTACCTGATTTTTGTCCACCGGGTTTTGAGCCTGGCTTTTTACAAGTTTTCTTTCCGGGTTTACCATCCTTTGGCTTGCTTTGTTGATTCTGCATGTCTTTTAGGACTTCACTCAACATTACTGCTAAATTATTAGTAGAGGTCATTACATATTGTTGGTGAGATAAGGCCTGGCCGGTATTTCTATTGCCAAAATCTTGAACCGTTCGGTCCATGTTTAAATTAATTAGTCCTATTTCTTTATTAATAAATGATTTAATGGCTATAACTCGACGACTTAAAGCAGTTAAGCTATCCTCAATCATTTTGGCATCATCCTTCAATTTTCTTTGCTGTTGTCCCAATTCCACATAAGCCGGAGAATAATCAGGCTTCGATTTCAAATCAGCCATTAATTTTTCCTGTTGAAAGGATAAATAAAGCAGATTACTTAGTATCTGACGTAAAGCTTGCGCATCTTCTCCTTCTTGTTTATCCTTAGCTGCTGATTGAGATTCTTCTAATTTCTCTTTCATCTTTTTCATTTTCTCAGCGGCTTTCTTTTGATTTTTGGAGGCACTTTCTTTTTGCTTTTTAGCCAAACTCTGTGAGCTTTGTTGCTGTTGCTGTTGTATATCTTGCTGTTCCTGTTTAGTATCTTCGATAGGGGTTTTTTCATTCAGGTCCTGGTTTTTTTGATCCATTTCCTTCATGTCTTGTTTAAAATCTTCAAACTTTTTATTTAACTCCTCTTGTTTTTTTTCTAATTCCTTGGCATCGCTTTTTTTATCCTCACTTTGCTGAGCTAATTTTTCTTGCTCCTCAGCCATTTTATCTAATTTATCAATATTATCTTGGAGCTTTTGCTCAAATGCCATTTGTTTAAATAGATCCTTCATTCGATCTAATTCTTTTTGCAATTCCTTATCTTGAAATTTCATGTCATCCAATTTCTTTTGAACTTCATCTTTCAAGTTTGAATCCACCAATTTTTTAAGCTCCTCCATCATCTTTTTGGTTTCAGGATCTAACACTTTATCCATCATTTCCTGGAGCTCTTTTTGCTTTTGCAACAATTCCTCATCCATCGTTCGGAATTCTTCCTGCTTTTGCAAATTTTCATTGTATTCCTTTTGAAGATCATTCACAGTATTTTTCAGGTTTTCCTGTTTTTTCATGATGTCTTCCACCATTTTTTTATCCTGCCAATCAAACGACTTTTTGTTCATTAATTTTAAACGGGCATCCTGCATATCTTTTTGTAGTTGTGCTGCTTGACGCACTGCAGATTCCATCTTATTTTGAACATTCTTATTACTTGTTTCCGTTTGTTTATCCAATTCTTTCAAACTTGGAGCTTTGAAAAACATTTTTTCTGAACGTGAAGATTTGGCAACATTAACACCGTCATTATCCCAAATTTCAAAATAATATTCTATTTCATCACCCGGCTGAATATTTATGGCATTCATGTCCCAAAAGTGATAAAAACTTTGCATCGTTTTATCACCGCTAATGGCGATACTTTGCAGAACCGTAGCTTGTTTTAATTTGCTACTATCTTCACTTTTAGTATAGCGATAGCTAAACAGTAATTTAGAAAATCCGTAGTCATCATTGATCTGCCCCGTAAAGTATAAATTTTTAAGGTGCATGGAATCAGCTTCTTGTTGTACTGTAACGCTTGGATATGCATCAGGAATAACATTTAAGGCATATTTAATGGAATCATGACTTTGCAAATAATTATTTTTAATACTCAGAGAATAATTATCATCCTTCAAAAATGTATTTTTATAAGAATACAAATTGGTTCCTTCACGCTCCGCATTAATTAGTTTATCTTTAAATTTTAATTGAATACTTTCTGTGTTTTCCGTATAAAAATTCCATTTTACTTGCGTTCCTTGAGGAATGCTTAAATCACCAATATTGGATAATAAATCATCTTTCTTCCCTAGATAATTTGGATAGTGCAACCTAACCTCAAATTTCTGCAAAAAAGGTTTTGGCAGTACTTTTAAATCATAAGCTTGTGAGCTGAAGCCATTGGCATTAAACTCAAAGGATAAATCCTTTTGTAGATTTTTTAAGGTATATGTGTAAGAAGTTTTAGATGCAGCTTGCATTTTATAGGTATTTCCATCTACGGAAATAAACATTTCTGCTGGAATTTCCTTGCCTTTAACATGAAGTTTGACAATAAAGTCCTCCTGACGAATGGCAGTAAGAGAAGTGTTTTCTAAAA
The DNA here is from genome assembly GCA_903829945.1 of uncultured bacterium. Lineage (GTDB taxonomy): Bacteria > Bacteroidota > Bacteroidia > CAILMK01 > CAILMK01 > CAILMK01. The sequence continues at coordinate 17,847 of CAIKRV010000033.1, forward strand.
TAAAATCAAATGGGGCTTTTGGTGCAAAGAAGGTGTTGTGCTTTACTAAACGCTCGGTACTTTCTAAAAGCATTTGTGGCGCTTGAATTAATAAAACCAGCAGTACTGCAAAAGGTATAGCAATGTAGCGAACATATTTTTTATTCTTTTTTAAGTCGATCGCATTGATAAAAGGTATAGGCTTGAGTTCGGTAATCTTTTGGTCAATACTGGCTGCGATAAGCAGGGATTGATCCTGATCCGATTGTGCCTGTGCATGTAGTTGGAGGGTATTAAGTAATTTATCTTCTACTTCTTTAAAGTGCGTACCGATGATCGTGGCCGCTTCAGTGGCACTTAATGTTTTACCAAGCCCGTATAACTTTGTGAGTGGAATGATAACAAAGCGACCAATAATTCCTAAATTGATAATAATAAAAGTATAAAATAGACCGGTACGAGTGATCGTACCAAAACGACCAAAATTTTCAAGAAGAACTATGCTAAGATAGGAAATTAATAGCAATGCCAATACATATAAACCACCTCTTATTAATTGATTTATATAATACTTACGAGTAAATTCCCGTAGCTTTTGAATGAGTATATCGTAGTTATTGACTGCCATAGTAAATGGGCTTCCAAAATTAACGAAATTAAAGTGCTAATTTGTAATTTAAGCAAAGATTGCGCCAAGTCAAGAAGGGAAAAGATAAGGGTAACATTACCTTAATCGGTCAGCGTCCCTCACTAATTTTTCATCTTTTTGAATTCGATTTCCAGCCAAATAGAAAAGTAATAAAGAGATAATTGGTAAATAAACGCCTGCCATAAATACGGAAGAATGTTTTGAACCATTAAATAATTCCATACCTTGTTCAGCATTAAAAAATAGAAAAGCAATTAAGCATGAACCAATGAGTAATAATAAACGAGTTATTAATAATTGAATTTTTCGATTACGAAATAAAAAGATACAACCTACTGCAGTAATGATAAGTAGGGTATTAAGCATGATAATAACCGTATTTAATGTAGAATATTTATCCTCACTTTTTTGGGCAGCATCAATTTTGTCCTTGCTAATCAAGCTTGTATGCGTAGGAACTACATTAACAATGAAGGCCGGGAAGGTATTGGGTTCGCTTTCCCCATGCCAAGTTGCCAAGTTGAAAATAAGCGCTTGTATAATAATTGCAGCTAAAAGGTAAATGGATTGTATGCGCTGTATCATGTTTAAATATTTACTGCAAATATAGTTTCTAAGTATGTGTTTTTTGATTTGAAGGAATCAAAAACATTTAAAAACGATAGTCAGCACCTAAACTAAGACCTAGGTTCCATAGTCGGCCGTCTAAAAGGTCACTTGTCCCATTTCCTGCCGGCAGGCCGGTACCACCGGGACCGGGAAACATATTATTGAGAGAATACCTAAAATTTGGTTGAGCGAAAATGTTAAAGCTTTCGCTGATACGGTACGAAAATTCAACGCCAACCAGAATATTAAGATAAAATGTTGTAAAATTATTGCTGCTTAAGTCGGATCCGGAAAGGGTAACAGGATTTCTACTTAAGGTATGAGAAGGCAGATCGTAGGTAGGGACATCCACTTGATATTGGGTAAGAAAACTATTGGAAATACCTGCTAATACGCCGAAAGTGAAATTGGAGTCACCCATCTTATATGTAAGATATACAGGCACTTCTATAAATGTATAACGGTTATATTGAGTTACCCCGATGGTATTCTTCACGCCACTTAGGCTGTAGGTATCCACAGTCATATTACTCGTGTAACCTTTAGTAGCGTAAGCCAATCCTACCGTAGCTTTCCAGTGATGACTTAAATTGGCAGAAAGGCGGATACCAAAATCTACCTTACCACTGGCTCTATCCACTGAATTTGCCTTTTTCAAAGTATCATTAGCGGCAGAAGAAACTGCTTTAATACTACGAAATGAATAACTTGGTGTAATATATGCCCCGATTACAAATCCGGAGTCCTGTGCAAATAAATGTAATGAAAATATAATGAGTCCGATGGTGAGAAAAAACTTTTTCAAGGCAAATAAATTATTTATGCAAAATTAACAATCCCTTTTACAATTATGGTTTAAACTATAATTTTAGATGAGTTTTTGTAAGATTTGTTTAATGGTAAGGCAATCATAAGAACAATTTATTATCTTTGCCACCGTTAAAAATTATAAGACAATATGAAGTTCATTTGTTCAACTGCTTCATTATTAAAGCAATTACAGGTTATAAACGGGGTTATTGGAACCCGTCCCGTTATCCCAATTTTAGAATACTTCCTCTTTGAAGTAGATAATGGCAAATTAACCATTACCGGTACTGATTTGGAAGTATCCATGAGAGCCTCCATTCCTGTGGAAGCTAAAGAAAAGGGTAAAATTGCCATTCCGGCTCGAATCATTATTGATACCTTAAAAACTTTGGCTGAACAACCGGTAACCTTTACCATCAACAAAGAAAACAAAGCTGTAGAAATAACTTCTGATAGCGGAAAATATAAAATTGCCGGAGAAAGCGCTGATGATTTCCCTAAATTTCCGGTTATTGAAGGAGGTTCTTCTGCCGTGTTTCATTCCTCAATTTTAGGTTCTGCCATCAATTCTACTTCATTTGCAATTGGAAGTGACGAATTAAGACCGGCAATGACCGGTTTATACTTCCAAATGGCTCCAAAGGAACTACGTTTTGTAGCTACAGATGGAAACAGATTGGTGCTTTACAGCAGCAAAAGTGCTGGTGCAAGTCAGGAAGAAAATTTCATTCTTCCTAAGAAAGCATTGAATTTATTGAAAAATTCCTTGCCCATGGAAGATGTTCAAGTTCAAATGGAATATAATCGTTTGAATGCACATTTTTCGTTTAATGATTTGCACATGGTATGCCGATTGATTGATGAAAAATTCCCTGATTACAATGGCGCCATTCCTACTGATTCTCCATTTAAATTGAAAGTGAATAGACTTGAACTTTTAAATGCTTTGCGTAGAACGGTTATCTTTTCTAACAAAACGACCAACCAAGTACGCTTTCGAATTAATGGCAATGAACTGCAAGTAACTGCACAGGACTTAGATTTTGCTAATGAAGCTTATGAACGTCTAAATTGCGATTATCAAGGTGATGATATGGAAATAGGTTTCAATGCACGCTTCTTAATTGAAATGTTAGGTACACTTATTTCTGAAGAAGTAGAATTATCACTTTCTGCCTTTAATCGCCCTGGAGTGCTACGTCCTGCCGAACAAGCCGAGGGTGAAGAAATTTTAATGTTATTAATGCCGATAGTTCTTAATATTTAATGTTAAGCTTGGCTATTGCCATATTATAAGATTTTCATGGGCGGCTGATGGCCGCCCTTTTTATGAATTAAACTTTATTTCCTTATGAAAACAATTCTCAAAAATGTTCAATTGGTAAATGAGGGTGAAATTTATTCCTCAGACGTAGTAATTAAAAATGGTTATATTGATAAAATTGCTCCCATTGTTGATGATATTGGTATGGAGATAAATGGCGAAGGCCTTCATTTATTTCCCGGCATGATTGATGATCAGGTTCATTTTAGAGAACCCGGCCTTACACATAAGGCAGATATAAGTACTGAATCCAGAGCTGCAGTGGCCGGTGGCGTTACTTCTTTTATGGAGATGCCCAACACTTCTCCTCAAGCTACGACCATTGAATTATTGGAACAAAAATATGCCATTGCTTCCCGATCATCAATAGCAAATTACTCCTTCTTTATGGGAGCTACTAACTCAAATATCGATGAACTTTTAAAAACAGATTTAAAAACGATTTGCGGGATTAAAATATTTATGGGTGCATCAACCGGTGATATGCTGGTAGATAATGATGAAAGCTTAAATGCAATTTTTGCACAATGCCCAAATCTTATAGCAATACATTCAGAATCTGAAAACATCATCCGAGCTAATTTAGCTAAATATATAGCACAATATGGGGAAGATATTCCAATGCGTGCCCATCCATTAATTCGTTCTGTAGAGGCCTGTTATAATTCCACTGTTAGAGCAATTAATATGGCCAAAAAATACAATACACGATTACATGTATTGCATATTTCCACAGAAGAAGAATTAAGTTTATTTACGAATCAAATTCCATTAGAAAACAAGCGCATTACAAACGAAGTTTGTGTACATCACTTATGGTTTGATGCCGATAATTATGAAACTTTAGGCGGACTCATTAAATGTAATCCGGCCATTAAGGAACCTAGACATAAAAATGCAATTTTACAAGCGGTATTGGATGATAGGGTAGATATAATTGCCACTGATCACGCTCCTCATACTTGGGATGAAAAGCAGAATAAATATCAAAAATGTCCTTCCGGACTTCCTTTAGTACAACATCCACTTTTAATGCTTCTAGATTTTTATAAGGAAGGTAAAATATCATTGGAGAAAATTGTTAAAAAGACTTCCCATGATGTAGCAAAATGTTTTAACTTGAATGAGCGGGGGTACATTCGTGAAAATTACAAAGCAGATCTAGTTTTAGTAGATCTAAATACGCCAACCCAAGTTTCAAAATCAAATATCCTTTACAAATGCGCTTGGTCTCCTTTAGAAGGTCATACCTTCGCATCGAGTATTAAATCCACTTTCGTTAATGGAAATATGGTATATACCGACGGAAGAATTCTTGAAGGTCAAACAGGACAACGTTTGTCCTTTAATTAAAATAAAATGGAGCCTATTCCTAATGCTAATATTTTACTCGAACTAGTAGCCATGGAAATGCCTTATGGAAAATATAAAGGCACCTTAATATGTAATTTGCCTGTATATTATCTGGAATGGATCAAACGGACCGGTTTTCCTAAAGGGAAATTAGGAATGCAATTGGAAACAATGTATGAAATTAAGTTGAATGGTTTGGATCACTTATTAACTCCAATTAAAAAGATGGGAGGTAATTCCAAATGAAAGCTGCAAGCATAAGTGAACTAAAAAAGGAATTGGAATTACTGCCAGCTCAAACTGTTTTGGAATTAGCTATTCGCATCACAAAATATAAAAAGGAAAATAAGGAGCTATTAACTTATTTACTTTTTGAAGCTAATGATGAAGCGGATTATATAAAAAATATTAAAGAGGAGATAAGTCTTCAGTTTAATGAAATCAATAAATCTAATTTGCACTATGTAAAAAAGAGTTTAAGAAAAATATTGCGGTATGCATCTAAATATATTAAATATTCAGGAAATAAGCAAACTGAAATTGAGGTATTAATATTTTACTGTTCGAGTATGCGCAATAGTGGAATTAAAATTAGAAGCAGTCAAACGATTCAAAATATTTATGAACGTCAATTGGTAAAAATTCAAAAGGCAATAACTTATTTACATGAGGATATTCAGTATGATTATAATAAGCAATTGCCGGGGTTAAAAAATTATTAAAAACAAAATTATGATTAAATCAATCATTGCAATATTGGGTAGTATTTTTTTATGGGTTAATATTTGCCTGGCCGGTGAAATAAACTATTACAATAAAAGTTGGTCAGCGATTAAGGAAAAGGCAAAAAAGGAGCACAAATATATTTTTATTGATGCTTATACCTCTTGGTGTGGTTGGTGTAAAGTGATGGATAAAGAAACAATGAAAGATAACAAGGTGATAGATTTCCTCAATAATAATTTTGTTTCCGTGAAAATGGATATGGAACACGGAGAAGGAAATTTATTGTCTATGAAATATCATATTATGGGCTATCCTACTTTTATGTTCTTCAATCCTGATGGCATTTATGTGTATAAATCTATGGGATATCAAAATGCGGAGGATTTTTTAAAAGAGTTAACAAATGCTTTAGATAAAAGCAAGCAATTTGTGGCATCCGGATTTAGTAATGATATTAATATTGATTTCCCTGAATTTTATAAAAAGGCTTATGCGGAAAATGGCAAGAGAGAAGTGCCAAAACCTGAGGTTATCAGTTCATATTTGGATGGACAAAAAGATTTATTTAGTGAAATCAATTGGGGTATTCTTTCACGTTTTGATTTGAAGGATAAATACACCGGCTTCTTTTTAGATCATTTGGATAATTATGCAAACTTATATGGGAGAGATAATGTAGAAGGCAAATTGAAATTTGTGCTTAATACCAAATTACAAGAAGCAATAAAAGAAAAGAGCGATACTAAATTGAGTGATCTTTTAAACCTTACGGATAAGTATGTAAAAGATGATCCTGAAGGTAAAAAGATTTATTATCGTATTACCTATTTGGGGGAAACGAAACAATGGTCAAAGCAAGCTGAGGCTATTGAGGATTTTGTTACAAAAAGTAATAATAAAAATGTTTCATTTTTGAATGGCTTATGTTGGAATTTATATGAGCAATGTGATAATTCAGCAGTATTGAAACAAGCCTGCACCTGGATGGCAAATGTAATAAAATCCAACCAAGATTATGCTTATTTGGATACTTATGCAGCCTTACTTTATAAATCAGGCAATAAAAAAGATGCTGAAATTTGGGCCAATAAAGCTATAGATATTGGTACCAAAGCCGGAGAAAAAGTGGATTCAACTAGATTATTATTAGAAAAAATTCGTCAAGAAAAGTAATTAATCGCTCGTTGGTAATTCTGCCTTGATAGTATTATCTATTTTATCTAAAAATAATACGGTTTTATTATTTTCAGGATCACCTGTCATAGGTGGAAATTTTGCTCCCCATTCAATTTCATAATGTTTATAGGAGCGGCGTGCATGGACTGTTTGGGAAAAAGTATCATCAAATGCTGACAAGAGTAATATAAATTCTGCATCTGATTCGTTGACTTCATCCTCTGTCATTCCATATATTGGGCTATTTTCATTAATAGGATGAACAATTGTCCAGGAAGTAGGGAAGAAGTCTATTTTATCTCTTTCTAATTTTAATCGATCAAAGATTCTTTTTTCTACGCCATCTTTTTTTACCATCATGGAAAAGTTTAATGTAGCATTAGTATCTATTAATTGATTGCTTCTAAGATTGGCTAATCTAAACATAAAAGCAGTGGCTCCCTGATAGGGTGCAATAACCGCTTTATTACTAAATAATATTTTTGCTACCGGTCTTGAAAATCGACCATACAATAAGCCTGTGGCTAATGCAAATCCGAACAACCCAGCCATGGATTCAATGGCTGCCAGAAAATTTGATATCATTCCTGAGGGATGTATATAACCGTATCCAACAGTTGTAATTGTTTGTGCGCTAAAAAAGAAGGCGTTCCAAAAATGATCTTGTAAATTATTGGCAGATTCACCAATGAGGCTATCCTTACCAATCAGCATGTAAAGTGCTGCAAATATTAAATTGATAATAAGATAATAACTTAGTACAATTACGTTAAATCGCATCCATGACATGGTGATCAGGGAGGTGTATAAATTCATAATACTTTGTCCCTTTACTCCTTTTCTAATTACATTAAAGGAACCATCCTCATTGAGCATTCTACGGCCTTTGATTTGAGTTCCAAATCCAAGATCTTTAAAATCATTTGAATTATTTTTAAATAATCTCTTTGCCATTTTCAAATTGAATCTTTATTTTTATTATGCTTATACTACTACAGGGTACTGGTAATTAATTTTTCCCTATATCTATTAAAAACTGTTGATTTCGAAATAAAACCTTGGTAAATATTATTGTCAACTACAGGCAAGTTCCAAGCACCGGTTTGATCAAACTTTTTCATTACGCTATCCATATTTTCCGAAGAACTTATATAGCCGGGCGCCTGTGTCATTATATCTCTTATGTG
>CAIKRV010000034.1 GCA_903829945.1 uncultured bacterium
TGAACTTTTTTAAACCATCCTAAACAGCTAAAATGAACGTAAATCTCGCCAGCAAAATCACTGGTCAATTTGCTCCGGTTTTAGGTGGTCAGTTTGCCCGGTATATCCAGTTTATTTTCTAATCTCGTACAAGAAACGAATCATTTTAGTGATTTCATCTTCTATGTGCTTCTCAGAGATACTATTCAACACTTGCTGACCGAACTCTGCATTTTTCATTGGCTGATTCTCTTGATTCATAATATTAGCATTTAAATTTTGTTCGTTGTTAAATCTAATGTAAAAATCGTGCCAAAAATTATATTTTATTGATTATCAGTTATTTTAAAATCTTATTTCTTTTCTAATGCTGCCTTATTGGATGTTTAAACGCCATTGTGACAGTAAATATTGTACGCTTTAAAAAAATTAATCTTTTTTACGGATCATGTAGCTCAAACTTATTTTAAATAGCGAATAAGGATTGACTTTAAAATCAGGATCCGTAGGTTGGTTTACAGGGATGGTATAAGTATATTCAGCAGTAATATCAAACCTTCCGTAAGAATAACTAAGCGGTAAACTTAAAATATATTCCCGTATCATAAAGGCAGCCGCAGCTGCATCAGTCCCTGAAACAGTTGAATTGGTATCAGCCTCAGTTTGACTTACCTTTTTACCTAACTTTTTAGCTAATTTTATACGCTTGGCATAATTATTATAAAAGTTATTGGTCCCTAAACAAATTGTTACTCCGGGATCAAAACTTACTTCATCATCCTTTTTTAACACATCATCCCAATCAAATTCATGTGATAAGTCAAGGTTTACAAAAACATCATGGCTAGAAAAGAAAGTAGGCTTTTCAACTACCTTCTTCCTTGTTTTACCTTTTTTATTAGTCACGGTCTTGGTGGATAAAACTGAATCACCACCTAATTGACCAAATGCATAATCAAAAGTTGCATGCGCATCAATCCAACTAAAATTATGCGTATAAGATGCTGTAATATTATTAGAAAGGGCACTGGCCAAAAGCGGGAAACTCCTGTTATAAGCACTATATCCGTATCCTAAACCAAATCTGTTGTTATCATTCAATTTAAATTTCCATCCCGTACCCATATCCCATTCTACCCAAGGACTAATTCCATAATCAGTACTAACATTTTTAATACCATATGCTCCTGTATTAATATAGAAACCGGATGCAGCTTTGTATAGAAAATTCGGATATATGTACGGATAAGTATTTTGATCCGTATGGTTCATATAGGAAAAGTTATTTCCTAAGTCCAATCCAAATATAAAATATCTGGTTTTACCCGGATTTGCAGCTATGGAATCAGTTGGACTACCCGAAATTCCTGCAAATGCTAAAAAAGGAGTAAATAATAAAATACTTAGGAGGATGGTTTTCATAAGCGAAATGTTAGTCTGTTTTTAAAAAATTATTACAATTTTCTTGCCAAACTATTGATAATAAAAAAACTCCCGGCTTTAGTCCGGGAGTTTAATTTCAATTTTCAGAAGTACCAGTACTTGGTTCAGGTGGGTTGGAATCATTCCAATGTATTGGACCACCATGATATTTTTGCCACATGGCTGACGGTCCGCATTTTTTCTCCCATTCTGCTTTAAATTTGGCCTTTTCTTCAGGTGTCATCTTTGCAAGTTTGGCTTCCCAACGTGCTCTCCAAGCGCCTTTCCAACCTTGTCCATTATTTCCTCGACCCTTAAAGCCGCTAAATAAAATTTTTGACAAAATTAAAATTCCCAAGGCTTGTAAATATGTTATTTCAGGAAGGTGGAAAATCTGAGGCATCAGCGAATTCCACAATAAAGTAACCACTCCCCCTACTAACACAGTTGCAACCAGCACAAATGCAATCACTTTTAAAATCCAGAACTTTTTCATAATAATTTATTTATTAAACACAACAATAAAAATTTTAAGGTATCAATAGATCATTATATAAATCTCTCAATCTTTCTCTAAGGAATAATACGGCATATCTTTTACGAGATAATAATGTATTAACGGAGGCACCGGTTAATTCGGCAATATCCTTAAAGCTTTTATCCTCTAATTCGTGCATCACAAAAACTTGTCTTTGTTCTTCTGGCAATTCCACAAGAGCCTCTTCTAAGGCATCCCAAACCAAAGAACGTATATACTGAGTTTCAGGAGATGCATCAGGATCAAATAATCTAAATTCAGGACCCAATGGAGTATCATCTTCTTCCTCGTCGTTTGATGCATATGCCGAGAAATATTGTGGCTTTTTCTTCCTATACCAATCCGTAATTCTATTGGTAGCTACCTTAAAAAGCCATGCTGCAGCTTGTTCTACAGGCTCAGATAAGGAAGTATTTACAAATTGATAAAATACATCTTGCAATATATCCTCTGCATCAGCATCTTGAGGCACACGCTCCCTTATAAAGCGAAATAAACGCTTTTGCTCCTTCTGAACAGTTTTACTTATTTGCTCATGTTGCTGTGCCATTGAAGGTACTGATATGGAAGCCGTTTTAACCATTTAGCAGTTAAGACGAACACCTTTTTGAAATATTGTAAATACAAAGATTAAATAAGCTGCCTCATTTTCCAAATTTGAATACCTTAACTATAAAACTAAATTATATTTTAAAGAATTAAGTAACCTTCTCCGGTTTTTTAATCATATAATTCTTATAATTAAGAAAATGTACAATACCTTTTTTTAGCCTTAATGCTATTTTTTGTGCTAATTTCTTAGTTACTTTGCAATTAATGAGATTATTTATTCGACTAAGCGCCATACTATTTGCAATTTTGGCTTTTTCCTGTAAAGCCCATCACATGAATTCTTTATATGATAGTAATGATACCATTAGGTTGCCGGAAGTTGGAATAGATCAAAAACCAATTGTTTATCAAGGCAGTAAATTAAAACTGGTGGATTTGATCCATACTGAATTAAAAATCAGTCCGGATATGCCTACAAAATCATTAAACGGGATAGCAATTATAACTCTTAAACCCCATGCCTATGCACGTGATAGCGTTCATTTAGATGCTAAAGGATTAGAGGTTACGGCTATTTATGAAATTAAAAACGATTTGTTGGTACCCTTAAAATTTAGCAATGACCAAGCAAAACTACATATCTCATTAGGAGGATTTAGAAAACCTAATGAAATTTTAAAGATTCAGATTGAATATAGCTCACATCCTTATGCCAGGCTTGAAAATGGCAGTATTAAATCAAAAGATAAATTAGGTTTAACCTTTATTAATCCTAAAGGATTGGATAGTTTGATGCCGATACAATTTTGGAGTCAAGGTGAAACTGAATATAATTCCACATGGTTTCCAACTATTGAATCTACTGATCAAAAAATGCGTCAGGACATTTTTATCACCATGGATTCTAATTTTACTACTTTATCAAATGGACGCTTAGAGGAAAAAATAAAAAACAAAAATGGGACATATACTTGGCATTGGAAATTAGAAAAACCACAAGCTCCCTATTTAACTATGATAGCTGCGGGCAAATGGAAAATAACAACCGATTTATGGCGCAATAATATTCCCGTCTCTTATTACTTGGAACCAAAATATGTTCCTTATGCACATTTAATATTTGGGAATACTCCCGAAATGATTGAATTCTTTTCTAATGTATTAAAATACGATTATCCGTGGCCTAAGTATGCACAAGTTCCGGTAAGACAATATACCAGTGGTGCTATGGAAAACACTACTGCAACCGTAGAATTTGAAGCCATGCTTCATGATGCACGTGCACATTTAGATAATACCTACGAAGATGTTATTTCCCACGAATTATTTCATCATTGGTTTGGGGATTTAGTGACTTGCGAAAGTTGGGATTACCTTGCCATGAATGAATCCTTTGCTACATTTGGTGAATTTATATGGAGAGAACATAAATATGGAAAAGATGAAATGCAAATGCGAATGCTCGAGGCAATAAATGCATATTTGCGCGAAGCAACCTATAGTCAAGAACCAATTATAAATCATTTCTTCAAAGATCCTGAAGAATTATTTGATAGACATCGCTACGAAAAAGGCGGCTTAGTAATTATGATGTTGCGTGATTATTTAGGCGATGAAGTATTTTATAATGGACTAAGCGAATATTTACATGATAGGGCTTACAAAACTACAGAACTTGCCTATTTACGTATGATTATGGAAGATGTTTCCGGCGAGGATTTAAAATGGTTTTTTAATCAGTGGTTTGAACAAAAAGGTCATCCTATCTTAGAAATAACACATGATTTTGACAAAAAGGAACAAAATTTACGTTTAGTAGTTAAACAAATGCAAAATTTAAAAGACGCCCCTCTTTTTCGAATTCCTGTGAATATTGATATTTATACAAAAGGTGTTATTTTGCATAAGAAAATTATATTAAATCATCGAATTGATACATTTAATTACCCATTGACTGATGCACCAGATTTAGTAAATTTTGATGCCAATAAAATTTTGTTGTGTCATAAATTAGAAGGTAAAAGTAAAAGTGAATGGTTATATCAATATCAACATTGTAAAAATTATTTAGATAAATATGAAGCTTTAAATTCATTAGGATTGGTACAAAATGAACTTAAAAAAGATAGCCTAATACAATTAATGCGCAGTTCCTTAAATGAGCCATTTTGGGGAATACGAAAGTTGGCCTTGGAGGTTTTCTTTAACAAAGCAGATAATTATCAAGGAGAATTTAGAGAAAAGATAAAACAGATGGCTTTGCATGACTCAAAAAGTCAAGTTAGAGCATTGGCGTTTCAAACTATTGAAACCTTGGAAAGGGAACAAGGAGCAGAGGCGTTTAGAAAAGGTTTGAACGATTCCTCTTATCTGGTAGTCAGCACCTGTTTAAATGCATTATTTAATGCCTTACCGGATGCAGATTCCATTGAGAAAATCAGTATTGCCGGCAGCTTTGAAAATTATGATAATAGTAATGAAGTATTAACCACTATCTCCTCATTGTTTGGAAAATATTGCGGCACAGAAAAATTACCTTTTTTTCATCGCGCTTTTTACATGTTAGGCAGCAAACATCTGAGCACCTATTTATCCAATTATAAAAAATGTCTAGTTCGTTCCAATGCTAAGGATATAGCAAAAGAACTTCCATTTTTTGAAAAAATAAATGTGCGTATAAGTAATTTTTGGGAATTGATCGCCTACAAAAACATGTTGGATGAATTAAGTTCAGGTATTCAAAAAAATACCATTGGAAGTGGTGGATTAAATAAATCACAAATGGAAGAACTTTCAGATAAAATCAAAAAGCTTTCAGATGCAGTCAATTTAAAAAATTACGGGTATTAAATACTAAGTACTTCTGATAGCCGAATAAGATCCATGTTTATAGGTTTGCGTTTATGTATTGCTTCTTCAAAGTTTACAAAAACCACCTGATCATTTACAATTCCTGCAGCTTCATTCTTTTTGCCTGCCATAAGCCCGCATATGGCAGCTTCTCCTAGGCGGGAAGCAAGTACCCGATCTCTAGCTGTAGGAGAACCGCCACGCTGTATATGGCCCAGGACCGTAATTCGGTATTGGAATTGAGGAATAAAAAGTTTTAATTTATCTACAATTTCATATACCCCTCCTGCTTCGTCACCTTCAGCTACCACTATAATCTGAGAGGTTTTCTTTTTATCATTGCCTCCGGTCAATTTAGTAGCTAAAGCCTCTAAGTTCGTAATCGTTTCCGGAATTAAAACAGCTTCAGCACCACCGCTAATCCCGGAATCCATGGCTATAAATCCTGCATCCCTTCCCATTACTTCAATAAAAAAAATTCGATCATGAGAATCTGCTGTATCTCTAATTTTATCAATAGCCCCTAATGCTGTGTTTATTGCAGTATCATAACCAATTGTATAATCCGTTCCATATAAATCATTGTCTATAGTGCCGGGGATTCCAATCGTAGGTATTCCGTATTCTTTATAAAAGGTCATAGCACCCGTATAGGTACCATTTCCACCAATGGCAACCAATCCCTCAATTCCATGCAATTGAAGATTTTCGAAGGCTTTTTTACGACCTTCTGTTGTCATAAAATGTGCACTTCTTGTGGTTTTTAAGATGGTTCCTCCTCTTTGAATAATATTGGAAACTGACCGAGAATTGAGTTCCATTATAGCATTATTTATCATGCCTTCATAACCACGCTCAATGCCATAAATCTGTAAATTATGATAAATAGCGGTTCGCACAACTGCCCTAATGGCAGCATTCATCCCGGGTGCATCACCACCGGAAGTAAATACAGCAATTTTTTTCATATTTGAAATATTTGATGACCCGAACATCATAAACTTGAAAATCCGGATTATATCTATTCAAAATTAATTCTTTTATCTATGGAAGTAACAAATAAAAGTAAGTAATTTGAACATTAATTTCCTTTCAATTAAAAACAAATGAAAGCACTTGCTGCAAAAATTTTGGCTGCTATCGTTCATAAAGAATCTCAAAAATGGACGGGGAATGCAATTAACATTCAAAATAAAGTTTTTAACAATTTAATCGTTAGTGGTAGAAAAACAGCTTTTGGGAAAGATCATTCATTTCACAATTTAAATTCTTATCAAGATTATAAGGCGGCCGTACCTATAAGAGATTATGAAGGATTCAGAAAATATATTGACAGAATTATAACCGGTGAGCAAAATGTTTTATGGCCGGGTATACCCGAATATTTTGCAAAAACATCAGGAACGACCTCTGGTACAAAATATATTCCTATTACTAAAGATTCGATCCCCAACCACATTACTACCGCCAGAAACGCGCTATTATCTTATATTCATGAAAAAAATGATGCCTCTTTTGTAAATGGTAAATTAATTTTCCTTTCAGGAAGTCCAATTTTGGATCAAAAAGGAGACATTAAGTCAGGTCGCTTATCTGGTATAGTGAATCATCATGTACCACAATATTTAAGAAAAAATCAAATGCCTTCTTATCAGACCAATTGTATTGAGGATTGGGAAGAAAAATTAAATCATATTGTATTGGAAACCATACAACAAGATATGCGTTTAATTAGTGGGATTCCACCTTGGGTGCAAATGTATTTTGACAAACTACAGGAAAAATCAGGTAAAACAATAGGTGATTTATTCCCGAACTTTAACCTAATGGTCCAAGGAGGTGTAAATTTTGAACCTTATAAAAATAAATTATTTGAAGCCATTGGCAGAAAAGTGGATGTAATTGAAACCTATCCTGCCTCGGAAGGATTTATCGCTTATCAGGATTCTTTAAGGGAAGAAGGATTATTACTTAATTTAAATTCCGGAATATTTTTCGAATTTATTCCAGCTCAAGAAATCATGAATGAACATCCAAGAAGGCTAAGTATCGGCGAAGTTTCCTTGGGAGTAAATTATGCAATTATTCTAACAACCAATGCCGGGCTTTGGAGTTATAATATTGGAGATACCATTAAATTTGTTTCCCTAAATCCATATAGAATAGTAGTAAGTGGCAGAATTAAACATTTCATTTCAGCCTTTGGAGAACATGTTATTGGGGAAGAGGTAGAGAGTGCCATGATGGAAGCTGCAAAAATGCATCATGCAGAAATTGTAGAATTTACAGTTGCACCACAAATTAATCCTTCAGAAGGATTACCTTACCACGAATGGTTTATTGAATTTTCTAAAGAACCGGAACAAATGCAATCGTTTCAGATAAGCTTAGATAAATTATTACGCTCAAAAAACACCTATTATGATGATTTAATTCGTGGTGGAGTATTACAAATTTTGCAAATCACAAGATTACAAAAAGATTCATTTATAAAGTACATGCGTTCCATTGGAAAATTGGGTGGACAAAACAAAGTTCCAAGATTAAATAATGATAGAAATTTTGCTGATGGATTGCAGGCTTTTAAAAAATGACTTAGGTGAATAATTCTTTGAGTTTAGAAATTTGCAATGGTTTCATTAAATAATCAATTACGTATTTATTTGATTTTGCAATTGAAATATCTTCGTCATTGATAGAAGAAGACAGCATATATATTTTCACATTATTTTTAATTTCAATGTTTAATTCATGAAAAGCATTTAAAAAATCCCAACCTGACATTATTGGCATATTAATATCAAGGAAAATTACAGTATTTAAATTGCTATTAAAGCCTGGATCTCCTGATTTTAAAAAACGAATAGCATCAATAGCTTCCGTAAAAGTAAAAATGAGTGCATTACTAACTACTTTCTTTATTGTTTTTTCACAGATGTAGTTATTAACTGAATCATCATCAATGATTATAAAATTAGTGCAGATCTTCATTATTGTTCCGGAGCAGTATAAAGCTATGTTTATTACGTTATTAACAAGTAAATATAAGTACAAAAATACTTAATTCAGCTCCCCAATTGTAGTACTATTTTATTGAAAATCTAACTAGATATAAATAGTTAGCTATAAACTTGTCCAATATCAAAAAAAATCCCCCAATACAAAATTGGGAGATTCAAATAAATATGAATAGTGAAATAATTATGATGAAATAGAAACAATAGTTGACAACAATATTGGTTTAACTATATAGTCTTTAACATAACAATTTCCTTTGGCCCTATCTAAATCTTCAGGGTTGTGTGAAGAGGTTAGTACATAAATTTTATGCCTAACTTTTACATTTTCTTGCAAACGGTGAAACGCATCTAGAAAATCCCAACCTGAAAATAGTGGCATATTTAAATCCAAAAGCAGTATGGTTGAGCAATCCCCAAATTCAATGTAAGGTTTTGAGCTAAGAAAATCTAACGCATGAGTAGCTTCTGTAAAAGAAAATAAACTAGGCTCATTAATATGCATTTGAATAGTTTTCCTACATATAAAATTATTAATAGGATCATCATCAATGATGAGGAATTGTGGGGGTCTCATTGGTGTGTTTTTTAGTGGGCAATACGGTGCGTAAATTGTACAATTAGTTTTACCTGATTGACTAAACTAATTAAACAAAGTTAATAACTAATTTTTGATTTTTCAAAATTAATTTTTCAAAAATTAAACATTTATTTTTTTAATTTATTGAAATAAAATGATTTACGATTTTAAGAATTCATCCGGCTTTCAATAATGGATTAAAATTTCTAATGTAGTCACTATGTTGTTATTGAGTATAAATTAAAAAGGCTCATAACTATGAGCCTTTCAATATATTGAATAATAGATGTGAACTAATTTTAGTCCTTTATTTCTTTAAAATCTATATATTCGGAATCATTAGCATCTTGGTGATGTTGGATTGGTTTATCTTTTTCAGGAACCTTTTCAATGTTTATTTCTCCTTCTCTCCTACCTGTGAATTCACCCCTATTATAATCGTGAGGACCATTACTTTTATTAGAAGTTCCCGAAAAAAGTGCACTTATGTTTTTTAAAACAATATACCCTAAATAGATAAAAAAGAATAGCTCTAAAATACGAAACATAGTAATCTTAATTCATTTTATTTGCTAAGGTACATGGACTTCTCGCTATATAAATGTCTAAAATACGGGTCCATGGTATCATTAATAAATCGAATAGATTCACCGGTTGATTTCATTTCAGGCCCCAATTCTTTATTAACGTTTGGAAACTTATCAAAAGAGAATACAGGTTCCTTGATGGCAAATCCATGAACCTTCGGTTCAATTTTGAAATCTTTCAATTTATTGGCACCCAATATTATTTTGGAAGCAATATTTAGGAAAGGGACATCAAAGGCTTTGCAGATAAAAGGCATTGAACGTGAGGCTCTTGGATTAGCTTCAATCACATAAACCTTTTCATTTTTAACTGCAAATTGAACATTCATTAATCCACGTATATCCAAAGCTAAGGCTAGCTTCTTAGTATAATCTCTAATTTGCTCCATAACAGATTCTGAGAAATTATAAGGTGGTAGCACTGCAAAGGAATCACCGGAATGAATTCCTGCAGGTTCAATATGCTCCATGATACCCATAATATAAACATCTTCTCCATCACATAAACAATCCGCTTCTGCCTCTTCTGCTCTATCTAGAAAATGATCTATCAGCACTCTGTTTCCTGGTATATCTCTTAACAACTTAATAACTGCATTTTCTAATTCCTTATCATTTATAACAATGCTCATTCCTTGACCACCCAACACATAAGAAGGTCGCACTAATACGGGATAGCCTACCCTATTGGCCACTTCAATAGCTTCATCAGCATCATGTGCCACTCCATACTCAGGATATGGAATTTCCAGTGATTTTAGTAAATCTGAAAAATGTCCGCGATCTTCTGCCAAGTCCATATTTTTAAAGGACGTACCGAAAATCTTAATATTGTATTGGTCTAGCTTTTCAGCCAATTTCAATGCAGTTTGTCCTCCTAATTGAACAATAACACCTTCAGGTTTTTCATATTCAATAAGTTCCCGTAAATGTTCCCAAAAAACAGGTTCAAAATACAGTTTATCTGAAATATCAAAATCCGTGCTTACAGTTTCTGGGTTACAGTTTACCATTATTGCTTCGTAGCCACATTCCTTAGAAGCTAATACACCATGTACACAGCAATAATCAAATTCTATACCTTGACCAATCCTATTAGGCCCTGAGCCTAATACTATAACCTTTTTATTATCACTTACTATAGATTCACTTTCTGTATCAAATGTTGAATAAAAATAAGGTGTGGCAGAAGGAAATTCAGCTGCACAAGTATCTACCATCTTATAAACCCTTCGCAACCCTAATTCTTTCCTGCGTTGGTAAACCGCCTCTTCATCACAATTTAATATCCAAGCTAATTGAGCATCAGAAAAACCATTTTGCTTCATTTCACGCATTACTTCCAGCGTTACATTTTGAATTTTATATCTTCTGAAATCTTGTTCCAGATTAACTAAATTATGAATTTGCTGTAAAAACCATTTATCAATTTTCGTTATTTCTTGAATTGTTTTTAATGGTACTCCAAGGGTGAATGCATCCTTTAAGTGAAACAATCTATCCCATGATGGATTTTCAAGACTTTCTGTAATTTCTTCTAACTTTCTAATATCAAATCCATCTGCACCCAAACCGGCACGTTTTAATTCCAAACTTTGACAGGCCTTTTGCAGAGCTTCAGTGAAAGAGCGACCAATAGCCATAACCTCGCCTACTGATTTCATTTGCAAACCTAATTTGCGATCACTACCCGGGAATTTATCAAAGTTCCATCTCGGTATTTTTACTACTACATAATCCAATGCCGGTTCAAAATAAGCAGAAGTCGTTTTAGTAACCGGATTATTTAATTCATCCAAATTATACCCAATGGCCAACTTGGCAGCTATTTTTGCAATGGGGTATCCTGTTGCTTTAGATGCCAAAGCCGATGAACGCGATACACGAGGATTAATTTCTACTGCAACAATTTCTTCATCAATAGGATTTAAGGCAAATTGAACATTACATCCTCCTGCAAAATGACCAATGGCATTCATCATATTTTTAGCCATATCACGCATTCGTTGATAGGCAGTATCTGATAGCGTCATGGCAGGCGCAATAGTTATGGAATCCCCGGTATGTATACCCATAGGATCCAAATTTTCTATGGTACAAATAATGGTGATATTATCAACACTATCACGCAATAATTCCAACTCAAATTCCTTCCACCCAAGTACTGCCTCTTCAATTAAAACTTCATGAATTGGAGAAGTTTGCAAACCTCTTTGTAATGCCTCTTCAAAATCTTCTTTTTTCTTCACAAAACTTCCACCCGAACCGCCTAAGGTAAATGAAGGACGAATTACTAAGGGGAAACCAATATCCTGAGCAATATTCTTACCTTCCAAGAACGAAGCTGCAACTTTGGATTTAGGAACTCCAACACCAATATCTTTCATAAGTTGGCGGAACTGTTCTCTATTTTCAGTTCTATCAATAGCCGCAATATCAACACCAATAATTCTTACCCCAAATTCGTCCCATAATCCAAGTTCTCCTGCTTCTTTGCATAAATTTAAAGCAGTTTGGCCACCCATAGTTGGTAATACTGCACTTATTTTGTGCGCCTTCAGAATTTGACGCAAACTATCCACATTTAAAGGCAATAAATAAATGTGATCTGCCATCATCTTGTCTGTCATGATGGTAGCTGGATTGGAATTAATAAGTATGACTTCTATACCTTCTTCTCGCAAAGAACGAGCGGCTTGAGAACCGGAATAGTCAAACTCACAAGCTTGCCCAATTACTATGGGTCCGCTTCCTATAATTAAAACGCTTTTTATGGAATGGTCTCTTGGCATCTATTGAAATTTGCCGCAAAGATAGGAAATACTATGCGCTGAAAGGGGAATCTAATATAAAAAAATAAATTCATGATTTTAAACCAAAATCATGAATTATAAGCACTTAAATTTTTAAAAATCATTCTTTGCATACCTTATTTCAAAATATTTATCCACAATTTAAAAAGCAGGTTTCTGCTATTCCTTAATGATAATTTTTTGCAAGGTATATTTTCCATTAAATATTGCCTTAACTAAATAAATTCCTGTTGGATATTGATACATGTTAAACTGAACTTGATGTAATCCCGGATTTTGTAATTTACCATCAACATTTTTAATAAGAATTCCCTTATAAATATAATGGTGAATTTGAATTTGAAAAAATACCTAACTTAAACTTTTAAACTGTAACCTTAACCAAAATTAATCGTTTATAGCAAGTTAATAGATGAAATTCCTTACCCGCACCATTATTTTACTTTCAGTAATCAGCCTATTCACAGATTTGGCCAGTGAAATGTTATATCCAATAATGCCGGTTTATTTACAAAGTATTGGTTTCTCTGTTTTATTAATAGGTATTTTAGAGGGAATTGCTGAAGGAATTGCTGGACTTAGTAAAGGATATTTTGGGAAATTATCGGATACCATTGGACAAAGAAGACCATTTATTCAAATTGGATATTCTATAAGTGCATTATCCAAACCTATGCTCGCATTATTTAGCTCTGTTTATTGGATATTTATATGCCGATCTATGGACCGGGTTGGTAAAGGAATTAGAACGGCTCCTCGTGATGCAATGCTTTCCGCTGAAAGTACCCCTCAAAATAAAGGTAAAGTATTTGGATTTCATAGAGGAATGGATACTTTGGGTGCTGTTTTAGGTCCGGCATTTGCGTTACTCATCTTATATTTTTATCCCAGTCAATATAAGCTAATTTTTCTAATCGCATTTATTCCCGGGGCGCTTGCTATAATAAGCGGATTCTTCATACATGAAAAGCAATCCGCCGAGAAACCTAAGGCATACCCTTCTTTTTTATCCTTTTTTAATTATTTAAAAAATAGCAGACCGGATTACAAAAATGCTTTAATTCCAATATTGTTATTTGCCTTAATTAATAGTTCAGATATGTTTTTGTTATTAAAAGCAAAGCAATCAGGAGCTTCAGATCTTAATGTCATTGTTCTTTATATAATATACAATTTGATTTATGTATTACTTAGCTTCCCCATGGGGGCACTCGCTGATAAAATCGGAATTAAAACTACCTATGCCATAGGTTTGCTTTTATTTAGCCTGACCTATATTGGTTTAGGCTTTTGCAACCAATTAAGCCAAATGGTAATTATTTTTGTAATTTATGGTGCCTTTGCCGCTATGAATGATGGACTTGCAAAAGCATGGATAAGCAATACGATACCAAAGGAAGAAGCTGGTACTGCATTAGGAACCATGACTGCATTTCAAAGTATATGTACCATGCTTTCAAGTGCAATTGCCGGTTTTATTTGGATAAAATGGGGATCTGAAGTTTTATTTTTCCTTACCGGTGGCACAGCAATCATCATTACACTTATTATCATTGGTTTAAACAATTTAAAACCCAAAAGAATATTGCATTATTGATTTATTGACAATAACTTTGCACACAGATGAAAAACCTTTTACCTCTAGTATTTTTACTGAAATTATTACTTATTCCTAACAATAGTCAAGCCCAAAATACCCCTACCGGTGTCAAAGTAGTGGGTGTTTTAAAGGACGCTACTTCCGGTGAAGCCATTGAGTTCTGCACAGTGGCTGTTTTACGCAAGGACTCAAGCATTGCTGCCGGTAAATTAACTGACGAAAATGGAGCTTTTGTGATCGACGACCTTAAGGAAGGTATTTATATCCTTAAAATTAAAGCCATTGGTTATGCAGTAAAGTTTATCAGTCCGCTTAATGTCAAAGCTGATAAACCGGTATTTAATTTAGGGGTTATAAAACTTGAATCAAGTTCTAAATCATTAAAAGAAGTAACGGTAACCGGAGAAAAAGCAGTATTTCAAAACAGCCTGGATAAAAAAGTATTTAATGTTGATAAAAGCATTGTAAGTCAAGGCGGTTCAGCTTCCGACGTATTAAACCAAGTACCTTCAGTAAGTGTTGAAATTGATGGAAATATCAGCATGCGAGGCAATGGGAATATTACAGTATTAATTGACGGGAAGCCCTCCAGTATTACAGGAACGAGTCGTGCTGCAATTTTGGATCAAATACCTGCCAGTACCATAGATCGAATTGAAATTATTACCAACCCATCAGCAAAATATGATCCGGATGGTATGGCTGGAATAATAAATATAATTCTAAAAAAGGATCGTGCACCCGGTTTTAATGGTTCGGCTTCTGCATCCGTAGGAAATCGAAACAAATATAATGCAAGTACCAATCTAAGTTTACGAACCAAGAAATTAACAATCAATGCCACCTATTCATATAGATATAATGATCGATGGGGTGAAGGTTATATAGATCGTAAAACAAAAACGCCCTCTGATTCCGGCATTCTTATTCAAAATTCCAATCAAAATTCTTTACAAATTGCTCATATGGGCAAAATAAGTTTAGATTATGATATTAATGATAAAAACACTTTAAGTATAGGAAGTGTTCTAAACATCAATTCTAACAATCATCCGGAAACTAATATTTATAATTTTTTTAACAAGGACAGTATTTTTTCAAATGCCTATGGAAGAAATGCATTAGAAATTAATCATTCGCACAGCGTTGATGTAACTTTAGATTATAGAAAAACATTTGCACAACCTCAAAAGCTGTGGACCGTAAATTTATCTTATTCAGGTTCCATGGGGAAGGATGAAAATACGATTTCACAAAATATGTATGCTGAGAATTTAATACCTATTTATAGTGCAAATCCTATCCAACAAGCCAATACCAATAATACCTCTAATAGAATAATTACCCTTCAAACTGATTTTTCTTTGCCACTTTCAGAATTTAGTAAATTTGAAATTGGATATAAAAGTGTACTTCGTAACGTTGACAATAATTTTACGGCAGATAGTTTACAACGTAGCAATGGAAATTGGATAAATAATGCATTACTTACCAATCATTTTATTTACTCAGAAGGCGTTCATTCTGCCTACGCAATGTATTCACAAACCATTAAGAATTTCAGTTTTCAGGCAGGCAGCAGATTTGAAGAATCTATGATTAATTCACAATTAGTAAATACTGCCCAAAACTATCCCAGCAATTACTTTAATCTTTACCCAAGTTTGCATATCTCTGAAAAACTTCAAGCTGAACAAGAAATAATGTTCAGTTACAGTCGTAGGGTAAATAGACCATCCTTTCAATCATTAAATCCTTTTACAGACTACTCAGATCCGTTGAATTTAAGAATAGGTAATCCTTTTCTAAAGCCCGAATATGTCAATAATTATGAAATTGGTTATTCTAAATCGTGGGAAACAACTTCACTTACAGCATCTGCATATTACAAGGATATAAGAGGAGTAAATAAAATGATTGGAAAATTGGATCCAAATAATCCAAATGTAGTAATTATTACTTGGGAAAATTTAGACAATGGAATTTCATATGGATTTGAAGTAATTGGTAGAACATCCATTTTTAAGTGGTGGAACATTACTGGAAGCGGCAATATTTATCATACCATTTTAAGTGCCAGTCCAGGTGATGCCTCCTCTTCTTCTGCATCAAATTATAGTGGAGTTGCAAAATATACTTCCAACATGACTTTATGGAAAGGTATTATGTTTCAGGTTAGCGGTAATTATAATGGACCTTCTGTATGGCCAGGTGGGCATATGGTTGGAATTTACTCTATGGATGCAGGTATCAGGAAGGATTTTATGAAAAATAAATTTATTTTGAGCCTAAATTGTTCAGATATTTTCAATCAAAGAAGATATATTATCTATTCCTATGGTGATGGATTCACGCAATATGTCAATAGAAAAAGGGAATCTAGAGTATTAATGTTAACCTTAACCTATAAATTCGGTAAAGCAGATTTAGGTAGTAAGAAGGTTAAAAATTCTAACGACAATAAAAACGAAGGTGGTGAAGACTACTAAATTAATGGCGTTTACGCATTAGTTTTGCTATTGCGGGATTTCTAGAAAACATTACTGCAGCATATATCGCAGCATAACGTAAAACCAGCCACGGCCAACTTTCATTTACAAATGATAATGGATGGTTGCCAATAAAATAAGGTATTATAACCCATACTAATATATCCATAAGTATGGTTAAAATAACCCAAAAAATCACCAATCCATAGGCTTCAAATTTTATATGCCTAACGTGTTGAGCACTAAGTTGTAATAAGTAATTACGCCCAAAAACATACCATAAGGGAAATGCCAAAATCCAACGAAAAGTCATAGAGTAGGCAAATGCCGTAGAATTAATACTAAATACTTTGCTAATTGGTTGATCATCAGGAATAACATCAGATGATTCCAAGATTTTCATTACTATTCCGGAAAGTACAAATACGATCAAGTAAGTAAAAAACCAAAACCAAAATGCACGGTTAGGATGATTAACCAATGCTTTGAACATCTTAAACATAATTTCCCTTTCTTTAACAACCTTGTTTACAACTGACTACAAAAAGACTTGTCGTACATTTATTTCACAATGCAATACTACGGCAATTCCATTAATGGAATATTCTCAAATGAAGATATTTCGACGAATTTACTGTTAATTCGTTTAAAATTGAGTAATTACTTGATTAATATCAAATGATTCAAGAAGATACAATTAAGAAAAAATCAAATAAATCCTTTACAAACGCTTAATATTTAGAAATACTTTAACCTCACATAAATATCCCATACATCCATATAGATTAAAATCGTTTAAATTTGCACTTTTATAGTTATACTTTACATGGAAAATTATTCTCCGAAAAATAAAATTAGAATTGTAACCGCTGCTTCATTATTTGATGGGCACGATGCAGCCATCAATATTATGCGCCGCATTATTCAAGGTACCGGTTGTGAAGTTATTCATTTAGGGCATAATCGTTCAGTACTGGAAATTGTGGATTGTGCTATTCAAGAAGATGTTCAAGGAATAGCGCTCACTTCCTACCAAGGAGGTCATACAGAATATCTTAAATATATGCATGACTTATTAAAGGAAAGAGGTTCCAGTCATATTAAGATTTTTGCCGGCGGTGGCGGTGTAATTTTACCTAGTGAAATAGAAGAGCTGCATGCTTACGGTATTACAAGAATATATTCACCGGATGATGGTAGAAAAATGGGCTTACAAGGCATGATAAATGACCTTGTTTCCCAATGTGATTATCCTACCATTAATAATATTGATGACATCCTTTGGGATAAAATTAAAGAAAGAGATGAGCAACAAATTGCAAAAGCCATCAGTTATGCAGAAAATAAAGGTTCTAATATAGATGAATTTCATAAAAGGGTAAAATCCATTCAAGGGAATAAACATGTGCCAATTATTGGCATTACTGGAACTGGAGGTGCAGGAAAATCCTCCTTAGTGGATGAATTAGTTCGTAGATTTATTCATGAATTTGATAATAAATCATTAGCAATTATTTCTGTAGACCCTTCTAAACGTAAAACGGGTGGCGCACTACTTGGAGATCGGATAAGGATGAATGCCATAAATAATCCAAGAATTTTTATGCGCTCTATGGCTACCCGAGAGGCAAATTTAGCACTCTCTCCCTATGTCAAAGACGCCTTACAAATTTATAGTGCTGCAGGATTTGATTTAATTATACTTGAAAGTGCAGGTATTGGACAAGCAGATTCTTCAGTAGTAGATTTGTCAGACATTTCAATGTATGTAATGACTCCTGAATTTGGTGCTGCAAGCCAATTAGAAAAAATTGACATGATTGACTATGCAGATATTATTGCTATCAATAAATTTGATAAAAAAGGAGCTTTGGATGCATTGCGTGATGTTAAAAAACAATACAAGCGAAGCAGAAAGCTTTTTGAAGCGAATGATGATAGCTTGCCTGTTTACGGAACCATGGCATCACAATTTAATGATCCGGGAGTAAATAATTTATACAAGGCAATGATGGATGCCGTAGCTAAAAAGACCAATGCTTCGTTGGCCTCCACGTTTGAAATAACCCACGAAATGTCCCAAAAGATTTATATCGTACCTCCTGAGCGTACTAGATATTTGGCTGAAATTGTGGAAAATGCAGTACATTATAAAAAATTTGCTAGAGAACAAGCATCATTAGCATCTCAGTTGTACAAATTGAAAGGTAGTTTAGAATTATTGCACTTACAAAATAAAGATCAAAAACACAAAGACACCGAAACAAGCGAAAAGTTAATAAGTACACTTATTACGCAAATTGAAGAACGTATGCACGTCGATACTAAGAATTTATTGCGTTCTTGGCCTGAGATTCAGGAAAAATTTACTGCACAAGAATATGTTTATAAAGTACGTGAGAAGGAAATAAAAGTACCGCTGTATTCTGAAAGTTTATCTCATCTAAAAATTCCTAAAATTGCATTACCAAAGTTTAGTGATTGGGGAGATATATTATATTGGCTGATGATGGAAAATGTCCCGGGAGAATTCCCTTATGCTGCGGGCGTGTATCCGCTAAAGAGGACAGAAGAAGATCCTACCCGTATGTTTGCCGGTGAAGGTGGTCCTGAAAGAACTAATAAACGCTTTCATTATGTAAGTAGAGATTCAAAAGCTAAAAGATTGTCTACTGCCTTTGATTCTGTAACGCTTTATGGAGAAGACCCACAACATAGACCTGACATTTATGGTAAAATAGGAAACTCAGGAGTAAGTATCGCTACGGTGGATGATGCTAAGAAATTATATAGTGGCTTTAATTTGGCTGACCCATTAACATCCGTTTCCATGACTATTAATGGGCCGGCACCAATGTTATTAGGATTTTTCATGAATGCTGCTATTGATCAACAATGCGAATTGTATATCAAGGAACATGGGATGATGGATGAAGTGCAAAAGAAAATTGACGCTATTTATGCCGCAAAAAACTTATCACGCCCAAGGTACTCTGGTGCAATTCCTGAAACCAATAATCAATTAGGTTTAGCCCTATTAGGGGTTTGCGGAGACGAGGTTCTGCCTGCTGATGTTTATGAAAAAATAAAAGCACAAACCATGAGTACTGTTAGAGGTACTGTACAGGCAGATATTTTAAAGGAAGATCAAGCACAAAATACTTGTATTTTTTCAATTGAATTTGCACTTAGAATGATGGGAGATATTCAACAATATTTTATCCAGAATAAGGTTAGGAATTTTTATTCCGTATCTATTTCAGGTTACCATATTGCTGAAGCAGGTGCCAATCCAATTACGCAGTTAGCTCTAACTATTTCAAATGGTTTTACTTTTGTAGAATATTACTTAAATAGAGGAATGCATATTGATGATTTTGCACCTAATTTAAGCTTTTTCTTTTCCAATGGAATAGATCCTGAATATTCAGTAATTGGCAGAGTTGCCAGAAGAATTTGGGCTAAAGCCATAAAATTAAAATATCATGGGAATGCACGTTCCCAAATGTTGAAATATCATATACAAACTTCAGGACGTTCCTTACATGCACAGGAAATTGATTTTAATGATATCCGGACTACTTTGCAGGCACTATATGCAATTTATGACAATTGCAATTCCTTGCATACCAATGCTTATGATGAAGCTATAACCACCCCAACAGAAGAAAGTGTTCGCCGTGCCATGGCCATACAGCTGATTATTAACAAGGAACTTGGGTTAGCTAAAAATGAAAATCCTTTGCAAGGCTCATTTATTATTGAAGAACTGACTGAATTAGTAGAAGAGGCGGTTTATGCTGAATTTAATAGAATTTCTGAGCGCGGTGGGGTTTTAGGTGCTATGGAAACTATGTATCAAAGAAACCTGATTCAAGAAGAATCTTTATATTATGAAAGCCTAAAGCATACCGGGGAGTTTCCTATTATTGGTGTGAATACATTTTTAAGTAGCAAAGGCTCTCCTACTATTGTACCACAAGAAGTAATTAGAAGTACAAGTGAAGAAAAAGAGCTGCAAATAATAAATGTTCAACTTTTCCAAGAGCGAAATAAAGATAAGAGTGAACTTGCATTGAAACAACTAAAGGAAGCAGCTATCAACAATAAAAACATTTTCAATGAATTAATGAATGCATGTAAATACTGCTCCTTAGGTCAAATTTCAAATGCATTATACACTGTTGGTGGCCAATATAGAAGAAATATGTAAAATATTGAATATCAAACAACAAAATAAATATTTTATCCTATATTGATTAAAAAACTAAAATTGATTAGCTATTCTAAACAATTTCATCCTTCAGAATAGCAGTTTCATCGAAGAAAAATATTTTGAGTAAACTAAAATATTAAATTTGAGTAAGCTAATTCTTTTATCATTAATTGAATAAATATCAACAAATTTTAAAGTATTAGTTACAAATAGTTGACGTGTGTTTAATTTGTGTTCAAAAGATTATGAAAAAGCCCCGCAGTGCGGGGCTTTGATCTTTTAATAACATCATATTCTAAATTCCTACAGAAAAATCTCGATGAATTCTTAACCCGGCACAATGTCCTTTAGATGTTTCTCCTAAAATAATGGATTCAGATTTTTTATCTCTAATTTTAATTACTCTAATGGAATCCATCATGCTTTCTAAAGCATTTTGAAACTGCAAAAATCTCTTTGCAATTGCCTTTTCAGCAATACCATGTTCAGGTAAAAAAGCAGTCATTGGGGATAAAAAGTTTCGTAAAGTGGTTACTTCAATATTAGTTTCCGTAGCGGAATAACCTGCCCATCCTAAAACATTTGAAATTTCTGGAGCTCCAAATGTTTCAGTATCATATAAAAATGGATTAATTTCCTGTACTTCACCATTTGGCAATAATTCTTTGCAAACCTCTGTTAATTGGTCAATTTCATTGCCTGATTCAATTTGCTGATTCATAACTTTAGGATTTGGTTAGCTATGCAAGGTAGCACTTTTGAGCAATACACGAATCACAGTGATGTTAAGGAATTGTTAATTTTATTCAAAAATTTAGGTCATTTTGCCACTCCTATTATATAGTACCATTCATCAATTTATACTACTTTTGCGGAACATTCTATAAAATTAAGCTTTACCAATGAAGTCAAAATTATTACTTGCTCTACTTTCGTTCATACTTTTTGGGATTCAAATCCATGCACAAGTTAAAAGCCCTACCCTATTTACTATTGGTAATGAACAAGTTAACGTTAAAGAATTTAAGTATATTTATGAAAAAAACAATTCCAGTGAAAAAAAGCTTTATTCAGAAAAGAGTTTAAAAGAATATCTCGAATTATATATTAATTTTAAACTCAAGGTAAAAGCTGCAATGGCAGCCGGATTAGATACCACTGCCAAATTTCAAAAGGAATTTAAAAATTATAGAGGTCAATTAGCCGCACCTTACTTAACGGACAAACAGGTTACTCAAAAACTGATAGATGAAGCGTATGATCGTTTAAAGACGGAAGTACGTGTTTCTCACATCCTTATAAATGTAGGCCCAGATGCTTTACCTAAGGACACAATAATTGCCTACAATAAAGCTATGGAAGCTCGTGCAAAACTTTTGAAAAATGAAGATTTTGGAAAAGTAGCTAAAGAATATTCCAAAGACCCTTCGGCTGCCTACAACAATGGTGATTTAGGCTTTTTTACCGCATTTCAAATGATTTATCCATTTGAGTGCGCATCTTATAATTTAAAAAATTATGGTGACATCACCATGCCAATACGTACCCGTTTTGGATACCATGTAATTAAACTCACTGAAAAAAGGCCTTATCGTGGAGAGGTTAGGGTTCGTCATATACTTATCAATTCCAATGAAAAGTACACTAATTTAGAACAACAAAATGCCAAAAACAAGATTGACACTGTTTATGCATTATTAAAAAGAGGCGAAAGTTTTGAATCTTTAGCAAAAAAATACTCTGACCATTTACAAAGCAAAGACAATGGCGGAGAATTACAATGGTTTAATTCTTTTGCATCCTACCCGGATGAATTTAAAGATGCGGCTTTTGCTTTAAAAAATAAAGGGGAATATTCTAAGCCTTTCAAAACAACATTTGGATGGCACATTGTACAATTGATGGATAGTAGAGGACTACAAAGTAAAAAAGAGATGGAAGAGTATATCAAACAAAAAATTAGTAGAGATACTCGTTCAGAAGCAAGTCGTGAAGCGGCTATTAATAGATTTAAAAAGGAACAAAAATTTAAAGAAGAAA
>CAIKRV010000035.1 GCA_903829945.1 uncultured bacterium
ACCCATTCTAATATTTTAATTTATTATTATTCAATATATTGAATCTAAGTACTCCTGCATACCCCATTAAAAAACTTTTATGCCTAATTTTGCATCATCAAATTTTAAATCTGTGGAAAACTTAGAAACTGCCCTAAAGCTTGGCCTCATCGCTGAAGAATACGAGAAAATCAAAGAAATATTGGGACGTGAACCGAATTTTACTGAATTGAGTATCTTTTCAGTCATGTGGTCAGAGCATTGTTCCTATAAAAATTCTATTATTTGGCTAAAAAAGTTACCAAAGAAAGGTTCTAGGATTCTGGCAGAAGCCGGTGAAGAAAATGCCGGTTTGGTAGATATTGGAGATGGCTTAGCATGTGCTTTTAAAATAGAATCGCATAATCACCCAAGCGCTATAGAACCCTATCAAGGGGCTGCCACCGGCGTTGGCGGGATAAATAGGGATATATTTACGATGGGTGCACGACCAATTGCCTCTTTAAATTCATTAAGATTCGGGAATTTAGACTTGGATAAAACTAAATGGTTGGTGAGAGGCGTTGCCAAAGGAATTGGAGATTACGGAAATTCATTTGGTGTACCTACGGTTGCCGGGGAAGTTTATTTTGATGACTGTTATAATGTCAATCCATTGGTCAATGCCATGTCCATTGGCATCGTAGAAAAAGGAAAAACAGTTTCCGCCACTTCTCAAGGACTCGGCAATCCTGTATTTATTGTCGGTTCTGCCACTGGAAAAGATGGCATACATGGTGCTGCCTTTGCTTCCAAAGATATTTCCGAAGATTCCGCCAAAGATTTGCCTTCCGTACAAGTTGGTGACCCCTTTCAAGAAAAATTACTTTTAGAAGCTACCTTGGAAGCCATTCAAACCGGAGCCATCGTAGGGATGCAAGATATGGGTGCAGCAGGCATTACTTGTTCCACCTCCGAAATGTCGGCCAAGAGTGGAGCCGGTATGAAAATTTGGTTGGATAAAGTGCCGATGAGGCAAGCCAATATGAAACCATTTGAAATACTATTATCGGAATCTCAAGAACGAATGTTGGTAGTCGTAGAAAAAGGTCGAGAAGCTGAAGTAGAAAAAGTTTTTGAAAAATGGGATTTACATTGCGATTTAATAGCGGAAGTTACGGATGGCGGAATGTTGGAATATTATATGCATGATGAATTAGTGGCCTCCGTACCGGCAGAATGTTTGGTATTAGGCGGTGGCGCACCGGTATATGAAAGAGAAACCAAGGTTCCCTCCTATTTTGCTGAAATCAATAAATTTTCATTAGCTGACATTTCCGAAAATCAAGATTTAAAAAAGGCAGCTTTAGCCTTAGCTGCTGAACCTAATATTGCCTCTAAGCGTTGGATTTATGAGCAATATGATTCCATGGTACAAACCAATACTACCAATACCAATGCTCCGGCAGATGCGGCCGTCATTCGAATAAAAGGCACCAATAAAGCATTGGCTGCAAAAGTGGATTGTAACCCTTATTATGTATTTGCGGATCCATTTAAAGGTACTGCGATTGCAGTTAGTGAAGCTGCGAGAAATGTAGTTTGTTCCGGAGGTGAACCGGTAGCCATTACCAATTGCTTAAACTTTGGAAATCCATATAATCCTGAAGTATATTATCAATTTTCAGAATCCATTATGGGCATGCGTGAAGCTTGTTTGCGCTTTGATACGCCTGTAACGGGTGGCAATGTAAGTTTTTATAATCAAAGTGCAGATGGAGGTGCGGTCATGCCTACGCCGAGTATAGGCATGCTTGGTATTTTGGATAATATAGATTTAAAAACTACCCTTTCCTTTCAAAAGGAAGGCGATCAAATTTATTTAATCGGTAGTTCAAAAAATGATATTGCTTCTTCCCAATATTTAATAAAATATTTAGGCGTGAAATATTCTCCTGCGCCTGAATTTAATTTGGATGAAGAATATCACATGCATCAAAGTATTAAAAAAATTATATCCTCCGGACTCACAAATTCAGTACATGATGTATCGGACGGAGGTTTATTTATTACACTTTTAGAATCTGCCATACAAAATAAATTAGGCTTTTCTATTCGCACAAAAGAAGGAATAAGAAAAGATGCCTTTTTATTTGGAGAAGCTCAGAGCCGCGCTGTGATAAGTATTTCAAAAGACAAAGTGAATGCCTTGGAAAATATTTTACAAACATGCAATCAAGCTTTTGAATATTTAGGAGAAGTCACCCAAGGTAAAATTTTAATTGATGGAGCTGATTTTTTAAATATTGAAGATTTAAGTTCGCCATACTTAAATAGCATAGGGGATAAAATGGAGCATCAAAACTAAATATGAAGCCATTATTTATTATAGGTATCGGTGGTTTTATAGGAAGTATAGCGCGCTACCTATTATCAAATGTGATACAAAATAAATTTATTGCCTCCTTGGATGCCGGATATCCTTTCGGCACCTTAGGTGTAAATATTTTAGGTTGTTTTGTGATTGGCATAATATATGGATACAGCCTAAAATACACGCTTACCTTTGAATGGAGAATTTTTCTGATTACGGGAATTTGCGGAGGCTTTACTACTTTTTCCGCGTTCTCGGTGGATTTGATTAAACAAATTCAGCAAGGCGATTTAATTAATGCCTTCACCTATATGCTTGGCAGTATTTTATTAGGTTTAGGCGCTACTTGGTCAGGAATTTTACTGATGAAATTATAAGCTGATTATTTTATTTTAGAACTCAGTTTATATTTTAAATGCTGAAAGTTCACTAAATCAGCTTTTACTTTATCTAAATAAACCGCAGATTCAATCCTGATCGGTACTTGATTACTATCATCCGAAACATATAAAGTCATGTCCGATTGATTGGCAAATAAACGTCCTTCTATTAATTTCGGCTTGAATACTTTTACTTTAAAAGTACCCAATCCGGTCGTCACTGTTGATTTACCGACATAGGTAGCACCCAAGGGAAAAAACTGCTTATCAAAATAAGTATTTACTCTCAGTCGTGTTCCCTTTTTCATCGTGTTAAAATTTAAGGAACGTAAGTAATAAAAACCTGAAATAATATCAAAAGTACGAGGGGCAATACTATCCTCTTTAGCTTCCATTTTTACACGATGAAGTTTCTGATCAAAAACATAACTTTCCTTTTTAATATAATTATTTTCCTTAATATCCCTATTAAATAAAGAAGGTAGTAAAGTATGTGAATTAATAAAGGATTCGTATTTATCCCTTACCATATATATTCCATCGAGGAATTTATTGGTTTTAGCATCAATATAAATATGATAATGATCTTCCTCATTTATTTTGGTTAAATCCTTTTTCACTTCCAGCGTGGCATGAGCGCCTGTAATCATGGCATATTTTAAACTATATTCTAATTTTTCACCTGGATCATACGCTTGATATTGTGGGGCCGGCAATGGAATTTCAATGGTATCAATGGCCTTTTTACTTACCTTCATGGAATCAGGCTCCTTATTAAAGGCGCACCATAAAAGTACCATCCAAATTATTCCCAAAAACCTCATGAGGCAAAATTAATCATTCGGAAATGGATTCCCTTACAATTTAGAATTTAATGGGTTTTTTAAATTTTCATAGGCAGTTAATTCCATTTTTATACTCCCTACACTGATGCCTGACATCACAAGAATAGGGATGTGATTGTCATCGTCGGTAATCCATAAGGCCATATCCTCCTTGGATTTAAATATTCTGTCTTTTACCAAAAGCGGCTTTAATTTAATGCATCTAAATTTTCCGGCATCAGTTTTAATCACTTCTTTGCCAACATATTCCATACCTACTCTATAGGCGGAATCATCAATAAATGTACAAAACATATATTGTTGACCGGGTTGAGCATTGGTAAAATCAACATTACGGGCATAATAAAGTGTAGATAACACATCCATTGTTGTGTCGGGTATTTTTTGAGTCCTCTTCTTTGTTTGAGCAGTTTTTGCCTTTGGATCAAAAACTACAGTTTCATTAAAACTAAAGCTTCCCTCATTTACATCCCTGGAGGAATACATCGTTTTCATGGTAGCCAAATCAATAAAACTTTCATAATTATCTCGAATTTTAAAGAAAGGATCATAAAATCCGAAAGTTTTCCCTTTGGCGGTAAGGTGAAAACAGGAGCTGCCATTCATATCTTGAGGAGTTGCTTGAACCTGAACTTTCAATTCACCGACAGGTACATTGACGTACAAACTGTATTTTGCCTTAAAGGTGAGTTTTTCTCCAAAAGTAAAAGCCTTATTTAAAGGAGAAACTTCAGGGATTTGTGCATGCATAGCATTGATGCTTAGCATGCAAAGTAAAATGGTATTTCTTATGATCTGTTTCATACCTTTATATATTCAAAAGCTGTTCCAATTCAGCAATATACCTATAATTCATTATTTTTGTACAATGAATACTTTTTTAAAAATACTGGTAGCCTGTTTTTTAATGAGTCAGAGCGTTTGTTTTGCTCAAGGACTAAAATACCAAAGCTATGCCTTTGCCCAGGTACCGCTAAGTGGTAAAGTGGTTCCTTCAAAAATAGTAAAAGATTTTGCACCCAGCCTAAGAACTTTGGAAATGCCAAAACCTGGCGGTGAAGAGTACAGTGCCTTATTGGAAGGGATTAAAAAAAATATTCAAGAAAAACAAAGCTCGATGCCTGAAAACAAAGGTTATTTGAGGAAACCGGTTTTAGGGATAAATTTTGAAGGAAATCGTTATCCTAGCGGGGTGCCTAATGATAATCATATGGCAATTTCCAATTCAGGAATAATCGTTTCCATGGTTAATACCACAGTAGGTGTATTTGATACCAACGGAGTAATTAAGAAAACATGGTCCTTCGATGCATTTTCAGATACCTTAAAAATTAATGCCGGCAAATATGATGGCAGAGTATTATATGATCCGGTAGCAGATCGATTTATCGTCGTATTTTTGGCCGGTTTTAATGATAGTACCAGTTATGCAATTATTGGATTTTCCTCCAGTGCTGACCCTAGTGCCTCGTGGAATCTTTATAAATTACCCGGCAGCCCTTTGGCTGATAAAACTTGGTCGGACTTCCCAATGGTAAGTATTACTAATGACGAATTATTTTTAACCCTGAATGCGATTGAGAATAAGATGAGCTGGCAAGCAGGCTTTAAGCAATCTTATATCTGGCAAATAAATAAAACTGACGGATACAATGGCAAAGCATTAACACATCAATTATATACCAATATATCATATAATAATAAACCGATACGAAATTTATGTCCGGTACGCGGCGGCGCCGGTTTAAAAGGTCCGGAATGTTATTTTATTTCGAATAGAAATTTTGATGCCAGTAATGACACTTTTTTTCTTGTAAAATTAGGAGGGAAAATAAATACTCCGGATACAATATTAAGCTTAACCACCTTAACTTCTTTGAACCAATATGGTGTAGCACCGGATGCCAGACAAGCTTTTCATGATACTTTGCAAACCAATGATTGCAGAGTTTTGGATGCCTTTATTGAAAATAATACCATTCAGCTGGTAGGGAATTCCAATTATTTTCCGAGTGGCAGGTCAGGTGTTTATCATGGCATTATTAGCAATGTAAATTTAAATCCGAGTATACAATTAAATTTAATCGGTGCTAATAAAATGGACTACGGTTATCCGGCCATTGCTTATGCCGGTAAATCCGAAGGCGATGACGATGCCGTCATCGTTTTAAATTATACTTCTGATTCTTTTTACTCAGATAATAATGGCAAGCGTATATATATTTATCCGGGCTATGCAGTGGTATTTTATAAAAATAATATGTATTCCGATACATTTATGGTTCGGAAAGGAAATTCTATAATAAATATGGTATATGTAGGGAAAGACCGTTGGGGGGATTATAGTGGTATCCAACTTAGGTATAATCATCCCGGTGAAGTGTGGGCTGCGGCAACCTTTGGACATTTAGTACGTAGTGGTACGGGTAATGTAAATGCTGCGGGAACATGGATCAGTCAGCTGACTGCACCAAGTAATACCGTTGGCATTGCAAGCATTAATAAAACATCAATGGAAGTAAATGCCTATCCTAATCCCTTGCGGAAAGATAATTATTTCAGTTTAGATTTTACTTTGGAGGAAGAAGCCATCCTAAGTTTCGATTTATATGATAGTAAAGGCACATTGGTGCGCAAACTCATGCAAACCAAAGCGGATGAAGGCAAAAACCGTTTTAGTTTTAATTTATCAGCATTATCCTCCGGAAATTACATTTTAAAAATCAGCAGCCATGAAGGAATCATGGTCAATAAGAAAATTATAATTAATTAGTCCCTATTCAAATTTCAAGGACCTAACTAATTTATATTTTTCGCTGGTTCCATTAGAAAACTGAAAAGTAGCAATGTACTCCCCGGCAGGCAAATTTCCAAAATCAATAATTTGATTATTCCAGGACCATTCGCTTTGCTGCTTACCATTCATATTATATATGGTGATGCTTCTTACATAAACATTAGGCGCAAGACCTTCAAAGCTGGCATATTTTTGGGCAGGATTCGGGTAAAATCTTAGGTGGCTTGTATTATTTTCCAAAGGAGCTATGGCGGTATAAGATTTTAAATAAAGCTGTACAGTGATACTGTCTTTAGCAGTAAAACCATTACCGGTAGGCCAAACCACCACAATATTTGTAGTATCGGCGTGGAATTTAGGATACCCGATTTGATTGGTATGCGGTTTATTAAAATTAACACTGACATATCCAAACTCACCGGAATCCAAACTCACCCTGGTAATTCCAATACCGGGATTTTTAGTAGTATCAAAATTGGTTTTCCAAGAAGAAGATACATAGCCGGTAAACTTTTTATGGCCGGCATTTGAGAAAAACAAAACCCCTTGCGCATCATCCCCAATCACATCTGGCTGGCTCCACCATACGAAAGTGTCTGATTTTAAAACATTTTGAGCCTGAGTTTTTGAAAACCCAAGGAAGGCAAAAAACAAAATTAAAAGTAACTTTTTCACGGCAGTATAGTTTATTGAAGTAAAGATATTACAAATATTTAAAATAAGTATCGTAAATTTACAAAATCTTATTCGATTAACAAATGGATATCTTAAAACAAATAATTTTGGGAATGGATCGCAAAGAGGTAAAGAACTACAAAATCTTTGCGGGCAGATTGGTGCAAACAGAAGGCAGGAAGGATTTAGCATTGTTTGAAAAAATTCGTAAAACCGGCCAATCCTTTGATGACAGTATGATTTTCAGTAAATTATATTCGGCTGAAGAAGATAAAAATTCATTTTACCAATTAAAAAACAGACTGGCAGAGGACATTAATTTAAGTATTTTCCTGCAAGAACATACCGATGATGAAACAATGCTGACCCTTTATTTTATATCCATCGGTTATTATTATTATAGCAAGAAAAACAATTATAAGTTAGGATTACATTATCTCAAAAAAGCAGAAAAAAGAGCTAAAAAGCTGGAAAACTTTTCTTTATTGGACTTAATTTATTCCAGGCTCATTCATATTACCCAAGAAACCTTTTACGAAAACCCGGAAACCTATCTCAAAAAACGCCGTGAAAACAGTATTTTATTAAATAAAATCACAGAATTAGATAATATCCTCCAAGCGGTGGAATACAAAGTAAAGATTACTCAAAATCTTTCACAATCAGATTTCCAAGAATTATTAAAACTTACTATTGATACTTATTCCAATGATGAAGAGTTAAAAAATAGCCCAAAACTTCAATTAGGAGTTTATGTTATTATTACACGAAAACTATTAAAGGACAATGACTTTATTGCATTAGAAGATTACTTAATCACTACCTATAATGACTTTAAAAATAAAAAGATATTTAGCAAATCCAATCATAGTGTAAAGTTAGAAATGATATCATGGATTGCAAATGCTTCATTTAAAAATAAAAAATACCATCAATCCTTAGAATATGCAGAAATTTTGAAGCATGAAATGGAGAAATTTGACAAGTTCTTGTATGAGCGATTTGAATTCTTTTATTACAATTCCTTAGTCATAAATTATTCTGCTATTCATCCGCAAAAGGCAATAGATATTTTATTGGAATTGACCCGAAAAGAGAAGATGGATAAGCTTCATTTTCAAGGCGTATTTGTGTATTTAAATCTTGCAGTATTGTATCATATGCAAAAAGATTATACCAAAGCCTTAAAATATTTGAGCCGTTTATATGCTTATGAAGATT
This sequence comes from uncultured bacterium, assembly GCA_903829945.1. Classification (GTDB taxonomy): domain Bacteria; phylum Bacteroidota; class Bacteroidia; order CAILMK01; family CAILMK01; genus CAILMK01. The sequence continues at coordinate 8,251 of CAIKRV010000035.1, forward strand.
TTAAAAACACAGAACCATTATTACAGCTTCGCATCATGATCGGGGAATTAATGATGCGCTACGATATGAGTGATTTAGAAACTTTAGAGTATCGACTCAAACAAATAAGCAAAAAATACAAAGAGCAAATTGAAGATGTTCAAACTTGGGAAGGAGAATTCATACAAATTATTCGCGATTTGACTAATAATGAATTAAAAAAGAATAAGAAAAATCTGCAAATGGCAGCCCTAGATTTATCTAAGAAGATTCACGGTTCCAATGAAAGTGAAAATATGCTTTTCAAATACGACGATTGGTTATTAAGTAAAGCAAAATAATAATTATTAAATGAATAAGATTGTAAATGCTTTCTAATCTTACATTTAACTATATTTAAACTTCATTTTTTTGCTTTTATCCACATAAGATTATTGTAGATTGTATATAGTAGTATCAAGCAATTTTATAAATTTGTTTAGGAAAACTATAAAATGAAGCGTGGGGCTATTTACATAATTTCTTAATTTTAAGTAATTTCGTACTTAAGTCCCGCTCTGAATACAGCAAAACTTACCCTAGCCAAAGGGCCTAAATTGAAGCCATGAAAAAAACACTGCTAAATATCTTTTATTTCTTATTAATACTACTTGCTACACAAAATGTACAAGCAACACACTTAACCGGGGGCGAGCTCACCTATGTATGGGTAAAAGATAGTACTTATTCTTTAAAATTTGTCATGTACCGTGACTGTAGTGCGGGCAGTAGCAAATTTGCCACGAGTTTTACTTACAAAATATTTAGTGCCTCTAATAGTAAAACTTTTGCTACGCGGACCATCAATATTGCTTCAAAAAAATCTGTAACACCTAGTGCGCCGCACTGTCTTACACCATCAGGCTATTGTTTGGAACAAGCCATCTATTGGGATACCGTAACCCTTGGCGGAGATACGGTTGGTTATCATGTGGTTGATTTTATGGGTAATAGAAATGGCTCTATTGTAAATTTATCCAGTCCTACCACTTCAGGGGCAGTATGGTATGCATTTATTCCACCAAATAAATATCACAATTCATCTCCTCAATTTTTAAGTAGCCCTTTGCCATACCAATGTGTAGGCAAAAGAAGTTTTTATAATCAGGATGTATATGATCCGGATAGGGATTCCTTAGCTTTCGGCTTGCCGGTGCCTTATATTGGTCCGGGTGGTTCAGGAAATCCTACGGCTACCATGCCTCCCTTTAAAAAAGCAACCTACAATTCAGGATATAATGCTACTTATCCATTTGGAACTTTAGGCAAGCCAATTCAAATTGATACTATTACCGGAACTTTAACCGACTCCCCTACGGCTACCGGACAATTTGTTGTGGCTGTATCTGTATCGGAATATCGTTATGACCCGGTCCGAAAAAAATCTGTTTATTTAGGTGAAATCCGTCGCGATTATCAATATTTTGTAAATTCATGTGCCAGTTCCACCAATAAACCTCCCGTATTTGATGCTGACTCCTTAGGCCAAACTAGAAAAATCAGTCCGGATAGCTCCTTATGTTTTAATATATCAGGTACCGACCCCAATGCGAGCGATACTGTATTTCTATGGTCCACGGCGGGTATATATAGCAATTCGCCCAACAGCAAGGCACCTTATGCTACCTTCCCGAATGATACGGGATACAAAGGGAAATATGCCGGTTTTTCAACACCGCATGCCAAAAGCACCTTCTGCTGGAAACCAAGTTGTAATCAGATTACCTATACCTCTCCTTATTTGATAACATTCAACTTAGCAGATAATGCTTGTAATGTGGTACAAAAAGTTTACAAGGTTTATGTTAATCCGCGTCCAATATTAAGCGGTCCGAATTTTTATTGCGCAGATATTAATAGCGCTACTCAGGTTAGTTTAACTTTAAAACCGATTTCACCGCCGAAAGGTAGTTTTTTACAGTATAAACTATATCGAAAGGCAGACACGGAAAGTGTTTATAAAGCGATAGACTCCTCGAGTACCAGTTCCATAACTTCATGGGTGGATAAAACGATCACCAATGGTTACAATCATTATTACTCGTATTATATCACCTCTACTAACTCATGTAATTTGGAAGGTTTGCCCGGTGATACTATTAACACCCTCCATGTAAAATACACGGTACTTTCTGATAAAAAAGTAAGTTTTTCATGGAATAAACAGCAAAGTACCAGTGTCAATTATCGAATAATGATTGATCAGGGCAGCGGATTTAATAAAATAGATTCGACCAAATCATTATCGTATTTAATGCAGGCATGTAATCAAACCTTCAAAATGAAAATCCAGGTGATTAGTGATTCAGGCAGTTGTACCTCGAATTCTAATGTTACGCCATCCATTTCACTAAAGGATGTTACAGCACCTAATATTACCAATAAGCTTATTAATGCATCCTTCGGGACAAGCAATTATGTAACGCTAACTTTTAATGCTTCCGATTCAAATGATGCCTATTATTATTATGTTTACAGAGGCACCGGAGTCACCTATGCTAAATTGGATTCTATTAAAGCAATTAAAGGACAAAAAGTATATACTTATTTGGATAAAACCTTAACCAATCCTACAGTCACTAAATATTATTATGAATTAAAAGTAAAAGACACTTGCGGTAATATCAGTCCTTATAGCAATATGCATAGTCCGGTTACCTTAAGCGGTACGGCAGGTGAACTGAGGGCGACATTAAAATGGAAAAAATATCAAGGCTATACTTTAGATACTGTAGAAGTTCAAAAATTTAATGGTACCAAATGGGCCACCATAAAATATGCTGTTACCACAGATTCGAGCTATGTAGATTCAGTTGGAAATTCATGTAATGTAAAACAATATTATCGGATTTTAGTGAGAGAATCCGCCGGGAACGGACAGTTCAGTTATTCAGATTCCATCATGGTAACGCCTACGGATACGATACGTCCGGCTGAAGTTAATTTAAAAAATGTAAGTGTTAAAAATAGCACTTCCATTACCATTACTTGGGATAAAGTAGCAGATAAAGATGTAAAGAAATATTTAATTTATTCCAGTAAAAACGGCTCGGCTTTTTCTTTCTTGACAGGATATGTAGTTTCCGGTGCCGCTACCACATTTACTTATACCAATACCGGGTTAAATACCCAAACAGACACTTTCAGTTACCGTGTATATGCTACCGATACCTGCGGACCAAACACCTCGGCATTATCAGAAACGCATACAGCAGTTAAACTTACCGGTAATGGCGGACCTTTATCCTCTTTATTAAAATGGAGTTATTATTCAGGCTTCACGGTAAATAATTATACGGTTCAAAAATTGGTCGGAAAAGTTTGGACAAATATTGCCGCATTATCAGATACTGCAAGTACCTATGCAGATACAGGATTAAATTGTAATGTAAAATATTACTACAGAATTAAGATTACTGAAAAGAATGGAGATTTACAAACCTCCTATTCGGACTCCGTACAAACGGTACCGTATGATACCATTAAGCCTTCTACCGTAAATATGCTGAGTGCCTCCGTTAAAAACGGAAGTTCGATAGACATTACGTTTAATAAAGTGCCGGACTTAAGAGTAAAAGATTACGAGATAGATTATTTTATTAATGGCAGCACGACCTCAAGTTTTGTGGCTAAAGTTAGCTTGCCATTCAGTAGTCCGTATACTTATACCCAAACAGGCGTCAATCCGGGATCAAATACTTATTGTTATCAAGTATTTGCTTTGGATAGTTGCGGCGGTACCAAATCCAAAGTTTCGGAATTGCATTGTCCGTCAAAAATTGGCGGCTCTGCCATGGATAATTCAAATAAAATAACCTGGAGTAAATACTCCGGTTTTATAGTTGGCAAATATTATATCCAACGCTGGAATGGAACTTCATATGTTGATATTGCCAATGTAGATAGTGCTACCACAAGCTATTTGGATACAGGTTTAAATTGTAATGTTTCCAGAATATATCGAATCAGAGGCGTAGAAACAGGAGGCACTGGTATTCAATCCTATTCTGATTCCATTTCATTAACACCTTACGATACGGTATCACCGGCTAGAGTAGATGTAATTGTAGCTACCGTAAAAGATACCACCAGTATAAATTTAACCTTTAAAAAGGTTCCGGATAAAGATGTTAAAAAATATGAAATATACTACGCCACCAATGGAGGTGCCTACAGTTTACTTACTACTATAAATTTACCGTTTACGAGCCCTTATACCTATACACATAACGGTTTAAAAACAACAAAAAATACTTATTCTTACAAAGTTTTGGCAGTAGATAGTTGTGCCGCTAATAAATCAAAATCGTGGGAAACACATACGCCGGTTTTATTAAAAGGGAAGGCTAAAGATATGTCTTGTTTATTAACTTGGACAAGATATGCAGGCTTTGCTGTTGACAGCTATTATGTACAACGATGGAACGGAAGTTCATGGCAAGTAATTAAAGCATTGGATAGTTCAAAACTAAGTTATTTGGATACTCCTGCTGCTTGTAATGTTCCTAAATACTACCGCATCAAAACCAATGAACATGGTGGTGCATTGGCCAGTTCATATTCTGATACTATCAATGTCGTTCCGTTTGATACCGTAAAACCGGATGTACCGAATATACATTCCGTAAGCTTATTAAATGATCAAACCATTTATCTCAGTTGGAGCAAGGTAAAAGCAAATGATGTAAAAAATTATATTGTTTACCGAGCATCACCGGGCTCGGCTGTATTTACAGCGATTGATACTACTTTAAATGACACCTTCTATACGGATAAGTTTGCCTCTAAAATTAGTGGTTCTTACAGTTATAAAATAGTTGCCATGGATAGTTGCGCCAATAATAGAAGTGCGGCATCCATTATGCAATCTTCCATCTATGCCACTTCTTACATCAGCGGATGTAAACAACAAATCGTTGTTAAATGGAATCCATATATCAATTGGGGCGGCGGGGTAAATAGTTATAAAATTTATAGGAGTACCAGTGGCGGTGCGGAAACTTTAGTTGCAACGATCAGTGGGAGTATTGATACCTTTACGGATGCTACCGTAAATCCTCGTGATTATTATATTTATAGAGTACTTGCTGCTGAGAAAGGAACAACTTATACCTCCTATTCAGAGCATGATTCTAACCAAACCTTTAAACCGGCCACGCCAGTAATTTTACATGCTTCCAAAACATTTAGTTCGGCCACTTTAGGGCAAATTACCATAAAATGGACCGCCCAAAATACTGCTGCTACGCCTTATATCAAATCACATAATATTTATTACAAAAAGGTTGGAGGAGCCGGTTTTGCATTATTGCAATCCAATATTCCGGTAAGCAAGGATAGTTTTGTACATACCGGTTTAAATACCTTAGCAGATGATTATGAATATTACATAACTGCAAATGATAGTTGTGGGAATGTATCTGACACCTCCATTATTCATAAAACAATGAATCTTAAATTAACCGTGATTCAATTGTTTCATAAATTAAGCTGGACTGCTTATAAAGGATGGCCGGTGAAAAATTATGTGGTTCAACTTAAAGTAGGTAGCAGTTGGACAAATTATGATTCCGTTTCAGGAAGTGTCACAAATTATACACGATTCCCGGCCCCTTGTTATAAAATTATATTTTATCGCATCATAGCGAAAGATTCATTTGGTAATTCTGCACTTTCCGATACTGCAGGCGGGGAAGCCATAGATTCTGAACCACCAAATAAAGTAATTATACATAATGCTACGGTGCTCACCGGTAAAACGGCAAAATTATGGTTCCGTGGTGCCGATTCATTGGACTTGTACAAATATGCAATTATGCGTTCTAACGACGCAGGCACTGTATTTAATACTGCCGGAAGTATGTTATTTACTACGCCTGGTGCCGCACTAAGTTTTGTGGACTCGGTCAATACGATGAATGATTATCATCGCTATGTAATTCTGGCAATGGATAGTTGTTTGAATACTTCGATATCGGACACCTTTGCCACCATACAATTACGAGGGCTGGCACAAAATTTACAAAATCGATTATTCTGGAAACCATTTAAAGGAAATCCAATTGATAGTTATTATGTACAGTTGTATTCCGGAGGAACTTGGACTACTATTGCTACCTTAAAACCAACTGATTCTTTTTATGTACATACGCCTTTAAATTGCGGAGTAGCCAGAACTTATAAAATACTTGGCAAGGAAAGCGGTGGGGTTTATACCACCCTATCGGATAGCATTACATTAACTCCGTTTGATACTACTGCTCCGCCGGCACCTGTAACAGATTATGCTAGCGTTTTAAATCATTCCAGCATTTATTTCCAATGGGAAAAGGCCGTAAGCAAGGTTAAAAAATATGAGGTTTCCATTAAATCTGCCAATGGTCCGTGGACGGTAGCAGCCACATTAATCAATAAATTAAATTACACTTTCACCGGTTTAAATACCTTGGATTCTACGTATAGTGTACGTGTGGTGGCTATCGATTCATGTGCCGGCAATAGAAGTACCGGAAATACAATTCATACTGTCATTAATGTGGTTCCAACGGCAATGGATCAAAGTGCTTTATTAAATTGGAATGCTTATCAAGGTTTCACTGTAAAACAATATATTATTTACAGATATAACGGCGGATGGAATAAAATTGATTCTGTAAAAGGCAGTGTACTTACCTATACGGATAAACCATTAGCTTGTAACGTAAAACAAACATATAAAATAGTTGCGCAAGATAATGTGGGCAAATTTAGTTCTACGTCTGATTCAGTCTCTACCCTTCCATTTGATACGATCAAACCTCCTGCTACTACCTTAAATTATGCTACTATTTTACCAAATCATAGCATTAAAGTATCCTGGGTTTGGAACACCAAAACAGATGTAAAAGATTTTAATATTTACCGCAAAAAAGATGGTGGTTCATTTAATAAAATTGCGAGTGTAACATATGATAGCAGTTATACGGATACCTCCACGCATCCTCAATTTTCCACTTATTCTTACTATGTAGTTGTGGTGGATTCATGTAGCAATAAAAACATTTCGCCACCTTCCGATAGTGATAAAGTAATGTTCCTGACTTCACATACCGGTGGATGCAAACCTTATGCTACTATTTATTGGACACCGTTTAAAGCTTTACCTAACGGAACCAGCAAATATTATATATATAAATCATCGGGAGCAGGATTTACCTATTTAGCATCCGTTAGCGGTACTACAAATACTTATATTGATTCTGCAGTTTTAGAAAATAAGACGTATTGTTATCGAGTGGTAGCGCATGATGCCACCAGTGGTTTCTCTTCCTCTTCGGACAGTATATGTGTTACTCCTTATATATATCCAAGACCAAAATCAATCAGCACGCAATATGTTAGTGTAAGTGCTAGCAGTGCAAGTAATGGTGCCGTTCAAATATACTGGAATAAACGAGTAAAAGGTGATACTTTCACTATAGCCTATCGCATTTACCATGCTACCGCTAAGGCCGGGCCTTATACTTTAATCCATGAAGAAAAAGACACGAATACCACGAGCTACCTGCATAAAGGAATAAATACATTGGGCGCAAACCATTTTTATTATGTGGTTACCGTAAATGTTTGCAGCTTGGAAGCCTTCCCGCTGGATACGCATAAAACCGTATTGCTGAAAGTAAGTAATCGCAGTTTGGCAACTAATTTAATTTGGAATACCTACCAAGGCTTTACAGTTTCAGGATATGAAGTTTATCGCTCTATAAATGGAGCAACTGCAACTTTATTGAAGAAGAAATTGCCAAGTGATACCAGCCTAACAGATTTGAATATTCGATGCGGAATAAACTATTCTTATATTGTTAAAGCAATTTCTACGACAGGATTAAATTCTTGGTCCGATTCAGTAGGTGTTACCGGTGTAGATAGTACTGCCCCATTAAAAGCAAAAATTATTTTTGCCAGTGTAACGGCTACTGATACCAAAACAGGTACTGTATCCTTAGCATTTAATGCTGCCAATGATATTAACCGCAAAGGGTATAAAATATATAGACAGGATAATGGTGCAGGACCTTACAACTTATTGTTAAGTGCAAATGACACCAATTCCAATGGCATTGTGTTTACGGATAAAAACATCAATACCTATAAATCTACCTACAGTTATTATATTCAAACTTTTGATAGTTGTGGTAATATAGCCATGCCTTCAGATACACATACCACCATATTATTAAGTGCCACACCAATCAGTAATATGAATATTATTAATTGGACCAATTATCATGGATTTAAATTCATGTACTATAAATTGGAACGAATGACTGCCACCAATCCTTGGAAAACCATTGCAATATTTGCACCGGGAACCAATAACTTCAGTGATTCCTTGATTACTTGTCATGTTAAATATACCTATCGTATTACAGCGCTGGATACCTTAAATGCAGTATTTAGTTATTCAAATATTGATACGGCTACCGGAATTAGAAATACACCGCCACGTCATCCGGATTTAATTTTAACTACGGTTACCAAAACGGATATTAAAAACGGAAATATACTTCTTGAATGGCATCCAAGTACCACCTATGGTATTGCCACGTATTTTATTTATAGAAGTACAGATAATTTAGTTTGGAGAAAAATAGCCACTGTATCTGCTACGGATACCTCCTATACGGATAATATGTTTGAGACCTACGAGAAAAGTTATTATTACAGGATTGAAGCTTATGATTCATGTGGAAATATCAGTAAAGATGCTGCCCTGTTAAATACACACAGGACCATTGGCCTAAGCACTAAAGCCGGTAACCAAGAAACTGATATTTCATGGAATCAATATATGGGATTCCCTGCGGTAGTTTACAAATTATATAGAGATGGACAAGTTTGGGCACGCTTTACAGATACTACTACACATTATATCGATACCTTGGTAATATGCGGTAGGATGTACCACTACGTTATGCAAGCAATGAGTGCAGATAGTGCAACTATTTCTTGGTCTAATCGCGACAGTGTAGTTACCGTGGACCATAAAGCGCCAAGAGCCATACATATAGTTACCGCAACAGTTGATTCTCCTAATATTAGTATTTTGGTGCGCTGGACCAAATCTACCAATTATGATGCATTGAAATATGTATTGTACCGCCGCTATGGTGATTTAGGAAATTGGACAATAGCGCATAGTACTACTAATTTAAATGATACCGTATTTATTGACAGCTTACCAAACTTTGGATCCAGGCCGCATTGCTATATGATACAAGTGGTGGATTATTGTAATAATAAAAGTGAACAAAGTAATTTGGCCTGCACTATATATTTAACAGGTAAGGTCGACCCGCTGATTCATACCTTGAACTGGACACCATATAAACAATGGGGACAAGGTGTAATGTTATACAATATTTATAAGAAGGAAGATAGTGCCAGCTGGAAATTAATTGCAAAAACTGACAGCACTACTTATACATATAAGGATGAGAATTTGAGCAATTATGTAAAAGACCATTGCTATCAAGTAGAAGCTATTGAGAAAAATGGATACATGGCTAGTTCACGTTCAAATATGATATGCTTGGAACAACCGCCACTAATATTTATGCCTAACGTATTTACACCGGGTACTTCTCCAGGTTTAAATGATTATTTTGGACCTAAAGGTACCTATTTCGGTGCCTATGAAATGCGCATCTTTGATAGATGGGGAGAAGAAATTTATCATACCGTTTCCGGGAAGCCATGGGACGGTAGAGCTATGGGTAGTAAAATAGTGCCGGAAGGTGTCTATATGTATCAAATTACTGTTCCTGATTTCCAAGGATTGAAAGAATATCATTTTAATGGAACAGTACATGTATTAAGATAATAATTCAATTAAATTTTAAAAGGTGTGCATTTGCAAATGCACACCTTTTTTATTACTATCAAGTTGATATTTTAGCCGTTCTTCACCTAAAAATTAATACAGTGTTCTTAAGATAAATTATGTAGGCAACTATGCCATTAGATTATAAAAGCAATTTGACATAATCTCAACGACTTAGTTAGACTAAACATTTTTAGTTAATTTTGCAACATGACGAACAAAATTACTAAAGAGATTAGTCCTAATGAGTTGGAAAACAATGCACAATTAGCAGAAGTTGAAAAACGACTCAATAAAATAAAAGAAGGTGGCGGCGCTAAAAGTGCCGCCAAACAAAAGGAGAAAGGTAAATTATTAGCGCGTGAGCGAATAGCCTACCTATTGGATAAAAATTCTGAATTTCTAGAAATAGGAGCCTTTGCCGGAGATGATATGTACCAAGCGGAAGGTGGTTGTCCTGCAGGTGGTGTAGTAGCCGGAATTGGAAGGGTCAGCGGTAGATTATGTATGGTCGTGGCAAATGATGCTACCGTAAAAGCAGGAGCATGGTTTCCAATTACAGCTAAGAAGAATCTGAGAGCACAGGAAATAGCCATGGAAAATAGATTGCCTATTATTTATTTGGTAGATAGTGCAGGTGTTTATCTTCCGATGCAAGATGAAATTTTTCCGGACAAGGAGCACTTTGGCAGAATGTTTAGAAATAATGCCATCATGTCCTCTGAAGGCATTATTCAAATTGCAGCGGTAATGGGTAGTTGCGTAGCGGGTGGTGCATATCTTCCAATAATGAGTGACGAGGCATTAATTGTAGATAAAACAGGTTCAATATTTTTGGCCGGGCCTTATCTGGTTAAAGCTGCCATCGGGGAAGATGTAGATCAGGAAACCTTAGGCGGTGCCACTACGCAGAGTGAAATTTCCGGAGTCATAGATAATAAATTCCCGAATGATGAATCTTGTTTGGATGCCATCAAAAAAATGATGGATAAAATTGGAGATTTTGAAAAAGCAGGATTTAATCGTGAAACACCATTACTTCCTAAAAAAGATCCAAAAGAAATACTTAGTATTTTTCCTGCCTTACGTTCCAAACCTTATGATACTTTAGAAATAATTGAACGCTTAGTTGATGATAGCGACTTCCAACAATATAAAGATGGCTATGGACAAACTATTTTATGCGGCTATGCCAGAATAGATGGTTGGGCGGTAGGAATTGTTGCAAATAACCGTAAGGTGGTAAAAAGCAAGAAAGGTGAAATGCAAGTGGGCGGTGTGATTTATTCTGATTCCGCTGATAAAGCTGCACGTTTTATCATGATTTGTAATCAGAAGAAAATTCCGTTGGTTTTTTTACAGGATGTCACCGGATTTATGGTGGGCTCACGTTCTGAACAAGGGGGCATTATAAAAGATGGTGCAAAATTGGTTAATGCCGTCGCCAATTCAGTCGTCCCTAAATTTACAATTATTACAGGCAATTCATATGGTGCCGGAAACTATGCCATGTGCGGCAAAGCTTATGACCCCAGATTAATTGTAGGATGGCCGGGAGCAAAAATAGCAGTAATGGGCGGGGAACAAGCCGCAAAAACTTTATTACAAATTCAAGTAGCTACACTTAAAGCTAAAGGCGAAATAATAGACCCTGAAAAGGAAAAAGAATTATTAAAAACAATCACGGATAGATACGAACGTCAAACCACTCCATTTTATGCAGCAGCTCGTTTATGGATTGATGCGATCATTGACCCATTAGAAACGCGTAAATGGATTTCGGTAGGGATAGAAGCAGCTAATCATGCTCCAATTACAAAAAGATTTAATGTTGGGGTTTTGCAAACCTAGTTTAACTTTCGCTATTGAAATAAATTATTGTCTTTGATATACTGATATACCTTCTGCGGAAGAAGGTATTGGGCATCTTTAAAATCTCTGAGCGTTTTGCGAATAAAGGTAGCCGATATTTCCATACACGGTACCTCCTCAAAAAGTGTCACAGTATTTGGGATTGAATTTGGATCTAATGAAAATCCGGGACGAGGATATGCCAAAATTTTACATAAGGACTGTAATTCTTCATAATTTTTCCATTTAGGCAAGGATGCTAAAGCATCTGCTCCCATGATAAGTGCCCATTGATGATCCGGGAATTGTTGTTTTAATTCCAGTACGGTATTAATCGTATAAGAAGGCCTGGGCATATTAAACTCAATATCCAATACTTTAAAACGAGGATCATCTTCTATGGCCAATTGAACCAATTCTAAACGTTGGTATTCATCCAATAAATTCTTTTTATTTTTCAATGGGTTTTGAGGACTGACTACAAACCAAACTTCTTCGAGTTCGGCATAGTCTGCCATGTACGAAGCAATTATTAAGTGACCAATATGAATGGGATTGAAAGAACCAAAGAAAAGTCCATGCATAAAATTGCTTTAAGAATTAAATTTTATCGGATAAATAATTATCCAAAATCTGCTGTACTTCTGCTTGAGCTGTGGCAAGATCAATATTAAGTACCGTCTTGTCAAATATACCGGACATGCTCAATTCTTCTTCTGCACGGTGAATTCTTTTTCTGGAGCTTTCCTCATTTTCCGTGGCCCTTAATTTTAATCGCCTTTTTAATGTTTCTACATCCCCGGGATGGATAAAAACAGTTAAGGCTTGGGGAGCAAATTTTTCTTTAATATTTAAAGCGCCATACACATCAATATCCAACATAGGAACTTTACCGATATTCCAAATACGCTCCATTTCACTTTTTAAAGTTCCATACAAAATACCGGCATATACTTCTTCCGTTTCTACAAATTCATCCATTTGCATTTTTTCGCGAAAATCACTTTCCGTAAGGAAATAATAATCTTGTCCGTCTATTTCATTGGATCTTTTTGCTCTTGTAGTTGCAGAAATCGAAAAACTCAAAATGGAATTCTTTTCCAACAAATGTTTTGAAATGGTTGTTTTACCGGAACCGGAAGGCCCTGCAAGAATAATAATTTTTTTTTCAGGTGTCATATAATATTGAATACCTGTTCTTTTATTTTCTCCAGTTCTTCCTTCATAATCACTACCTCTTTTTGCATTTCTGCATCATTACTTTTTGAACCCGTGGTATTGATTTCACGTCCCATTTCTTGCACAACAAAACCTAATTTTTTACCCGGAGCAACTTCATCCAGCGTATTATAAAATAAATCTATATGGCTTTGTAAACGTACCAATTCTTCGGAGATGTCAAATTTTTCAGCATAATACAATAACTCTTGCTCCAATCTATTTTCATCAATATGATCTTCTTCAATAAGTTCTTTAAGTTTATCACGCATACCTTGTTTCACCTTCACCATTCTATCTTCCTTCCAAGGTTGTAAACGTGCTAAAGCCAACTCAATATTTTTAACGTATTGACGAATTTCTAATTCCAAAGTTGCACCTTCATTTATTCTAAATGTTTCAAATTGATTTAAGGCTTCTTGTAAAGCTTCATCTACGGCCGACCAATCTTGCAAATCTGGCTCACTCGCCGGCATTTGCAATACATCATTAATGGTAAGTAAGGAACCTAAGGCATTATCAGCATTTACTCCGGCTTCGCGCGCTGCTTCTTGTACTTCTTTTAAGTATGAAATTAAAAGTGGTTTATTAATGGTGCGCTTCATTTGAACCCCGTTGGTATATTCGATATCAATGCTCAAATTTACCTTCCCGCGTTGAACACGTTGGCCAATGGCAGATCGTAAACTTATTTCTTTTTCCGAAAATTGCCTCGGAACGCGGATATTCAGGTCGAGATGCTTGGAGTTAAGAGACTTTATTTCTATACGGATAATTAAATCGCCCGTCTCTTTAACTACATTACCAAACCCGGTCATTGATTGTATCATGGGTAAAAATTTAGCGCAAATATAAGCACCCTAAGTTGTTTAGTGCTATGAAACTAGATAAAATTGAAGCTCATTGCAAAGCCACCGGACGGATAACAATTTAAAATTTAATACTTTAAACCTATTAATTGATTTCAAATTTAGGGGCAGCTTTCGGTAAGCTGTCCTTTTGGGCTTCATGTAAGCGAATTCTAAAGGTAGTTCCTTTACCTATTTCAGAATCCTTCACAAAAATCTCTCCGCTATGATAATTTTCAATTATTCTCTTACAGAGTGATAAACCCAAGCCCCATCCCCTTTTGCGGGTGGTAAATCCAGGCTCAAAGACCGTCTTAAAATCAGATCGACTTATTCCCTTTCCGGTATCTTTTATATCAATTACAATAAAACCTTTGGACCTGCGAATATTAAACTTCAATTCGCCTACGCCGGTCATGGCATCCACTGCGTTTTTAGTAAGGTTTTCTATTACCCAATCAAATAAATTTTTATTAATATTGGCGTAAACCTCCGTTTCAGCTTCATTGGCTAAATAAATATTGACTTTTTTTGAAATTCTACGTCGTAAATAATCAATACCTTCATTAATGACTTCATTTAAATTATAAGTCGCCAATTCCGGCGTTGAACCGATTTTAGAAAATCTTTCAGTAATAATTTGCAATCGTTGCAAGTCTTTTTCCAGTTCCCCAATGACCTCCTCTCCTGCCGGCTCATTGGAACTTTTTAAATATTCCACCCATGCCATTAAAGACGATAAGGGCGTGCCTATCTGGTGTGCCGTTTCTTTAGCCATACCTACCCAAACTCGATTTTGTTCAAATCTTCTACTACTACTAAACGCCATATAGGATATGGTTAAAAATATGGCAATCAGTAGCAATTGAATATATGGGTAAAAACGTAATAAGGTAATGACGTCCTTTTCTTCGAAATAAATATACTGATAATCACTAAGTTTTATACCTTTATTAAAAAAACGCCACTTTTTAATCAAGCTTTTTAAATAATTTGGGTCTTGTCTTACCTTGGCAGTATCCACATTATTATATAAACTGACGCTGTCATTTTTATCTGCAACAATTAATGGAATAGTGGTAGAGCGTATCACTTGAAATTGCTTAGTATAATCACCCAGAGAAGGATTATTTAATTGTTCATAAGCATCAGCCACAACTTTTACTTTCTCTAATTCATCCTTAGATAATTCTTTTACTAAATAATTGGTAAAGAGTAAAAAGAAAATACTAATCAGCAAAGCTCCGCTCAATAAAAAGAGGGTCCAACGCCTCCTTTTAGTGGCTGCAAAAGCAATAATATTGGAGCTGAACGGTATTTTCACTGACTAACTAAACTATTTTTTGAAGGGTCGGGTTTATTTATTAAAATCATTTTACCACTCAATTCACCTTTTTGACGTCCCCATTTTGCCATTTCTTCCAACATCGGAATTAAGCTTTTTCCCTCTTCGCTTAGACAATATTCAACCTTTGGCGGAACTTCAGGATAAACCTTACGGTGAATTATCCCATCCCTTTCCAATTGTTTTAATTGGATAGAAAGCATTTTTTCAGTAATTTCAGGAATATGCTTTTTTAATTCGCTAAAACGCTTGGTACCATTACGAAGGTACCATAAAACTACAGTTTTCCATTTCCCGCCAATATAGTTCATGGTGACATCCAAAGCACAATGGAAGATTTGCCCCTCCATTTCGATAACATAATCCTTGCCTTTTATATTCATTAAAAAAATATTGAAAAGTTAATAATTATAAGTTACTGTATATCAATTATTCTGTCATTTTAATCGGATACTATACTTTTTAACAGCCCTTGTAAAAAGTAAATAAACCACCTAGATTTACAGCAAGATTACAAAACTAAATTAAATATCCAATAAAATGAAAATCGGAATACTAGGAACCGGACAAGTAGGTGCCACCTTAGGCACCAAATTGCTTCAATTGGGACATGAAGTAAAAATGGGATCCAGAAGCGCTCACAATGAAAAAGCTTTGGCATGGGTAAATTCCAATGGCGCACATGCCAGCAATGGAACCTTTAGTGATGCCGCCTCTTTTGGTGAAATTCTTTTAAATTGTACTTCCGGACAGGGAAGTTTGGAGGCACTATCTTTAGCAGATGCAGCCAATATGGAAGGTAAAATCCTTATTGATGTATCTAATCCCTTGGATTTTTCTAAAGGCATGCCCCCAACAATGAGTATTTGCAATACTGATTCTTTGGGAGAACAAATCCAAAGAACCTATCCAAATGTAAAAGTGGTAAAAACGCTCAATACCTTGAATTGTATTCTTATGACTAAACCTGAATCTTTAGGGGCAGGCGATCATGATTTATTTATGAGCGGCAATGATGCCGGCGCCAAAGCGGTGGTTCGTGAATTATTAAGCTCCTTCGGTTGGAAAAACATTCATGATTTGGGTGATATCAGTACCAGTCGAGGTACAGAACAATGGCTACCCTTATGGATTAGGCTCATGGGGTCGCTAGGTACGGTACATTTTAATTTAAAGATAGTAAAATAAGGATTCTATACAGTGGCATTTTAAAATGAATGCCTACTGAAATCTAATATTCAGTCAAGCAAAGCCTATTTCATTAAAAAATGGAATAGGCTTTGCAATAGTCTTACAAACGTAGCAAAATATTATATTTGCCACAGAATCAAATTTTATGAAAAAAATTATATATTTAGGATTAGGACTGAGTCTGAGTTTATTTTCCTATACAAGCGTACAAGCCCAAGCCAAGGACACGTCCAAAACAAAGGTGGTAAAAAAGGAAAACTCCAATGAGCTCTTGTATTATACAGAGACCATGCCTCAATATCCGGGAGGCAATGATGCCATGAAGAAATTTATCCGAGAAAATTTAAAATACCCACAAGAAGCTTTGGACAAAAAAGTTAAAGGAGCAGTTTTTGTGGAAGTGAATGTAGAAAAAGACGGCTCTCTATCTGATATTAGTGTGGTATTTGGTATTGGAAGTGGCTGCAATGAGGAAGCCATTCGCATTGCCAAGGCCATGCCTAAATGGAAACCGGGTTTAAAAAATGGAATGCCGGCGCGTGTGTTGATGCGCTTTCCGGTGATGTTTGAATTGCCGGGCGAAAAATCAATGTATCAAAATCAAGGTGATATGAAGAAGAAATAACTGATAAAAGCAGTTTAAATCTAAATTAAAAAATAATAGCCCCAACATTAAAATGTTGGGGCTATTATTTTATTTCAATGCCAGTTAATTGATGGCAATAATTTGCTTAGTGCTTTGGATGCCTCCAATATTTACTTTAACAATAAATATTCCTTTGGCCATTAAATGATATTGGCTTGGATTAAATGCTAAATTGTATTCACCCGCAGGTTGTAATCCACTCATTAAAGTACAAACAGATTTGCCTAGTACATCGAATACTTCAACACTAACTTGATTGCTAACAGCCAATCCAAAATGAATATTGGTTTGTTGTGAGAATGGATTAGGATATATGCTTAAGGAAAGTGCATCATTTACCTCAGTAGCTTGATTTATTGAGGTAGTTACATCCTCACTTAAATAAGAAGGATATAAAGTTAATTTTAAATTTTCTTTGGTAACTTGGTTAGAAGACAAAGTGACTTTAGGAGATACAAAATTATCTATGCCCGGCTTATCTACCCAAATATGATATTCCATAATTTCAACATTCTTGAAAGTGAAATTGCCTTGTACATCCGTATAGGATATTCCATGACATACGCCAAATTTATCCACCAATAATAATTTAACGCCGGCTGCAGGTACGCCACCGGATGTTTTACATAAAGCACATAAATATACTTTACCGCTTACAATTCCTGTATTAGAATTATTGGCTCCTGCCAAGGTATGGAAATTGATGGTTTGATTGCTTGGGAAATGAATTCTAACCGCCTTGGCATGTTGGAATGTTAATGAAGTATCTCTCCAAGTAGCAACCTCTGATGGGAAATTAGAAGAATCAGGTAAAGCAATTAAATAAATTACAGAATCCATCAAATGATTAAAGGCATAGTTTCCTCCTGTATCAGTTGTTGTGTGGGCCACAACATTAATAATGGTATCTGCACTGTCATATTTAATGGCATATACGTTACTATTTCCAAGAGATACACCTTTAGAAGTAGTAATCATTCCGCTGATCGTATTAAAACAACTATCTACTTTAACCGTGCGATAAAAAGTATCAGTACATCCATGACTGGAAGCTACACTTAATTTAACGGTATATATACCTACCCCGGAATAATGGTGACTAGGCTTTGCAGCGGTGGAAGACATGGCATCACCAAAGCTCCATAATTGTGTGGCGGCGCCAACACTGGTATTGATAAAATTAAAGGTATCAGATATGCAAATTAAAGGTGCCGGAGCAAAACCTGCTTTTGGATAATTATAAAAGCTATCTGTAGCAGTACTGGTATCATTTTTATTATTAAAATCTGCGGCAATAACTGTATAGGAGGTAAAGGTATAGGAACCACCTAATTTTGCATTAAGGGACGGAGTAAATACCACATCTAAAGTCGTATCCATTCCTGAGAATAAGGTGCCGGTAAAATTTTGCACTACCGAAGCTGAAACTGCGCCTGAAACGCTGGTATAAATTCTAAAGTTATTGGTTTGATCTTGGTAACCAAAATTATGAACTTTAACTTTTACACTTATGGCACTAGGTCCGCAAGTGCCCGTACTAGGAAGATAAATGGCAGTAACTCCAACATCATTGGAATCAGGAAATGAAAACTCATCTGCTCCAATATCAGGTTTAGATTTTCTTGCATCACCATCAATATCTACGTCCACTTTACGTAAATAAACGCCTGCATGACTAATTACTTTTGAAGAACTTGTACCATGCAAATCATTTATGCTCACATCATTCAAATTTGGATTACCGCTTACACTATTATTATCTTGAGCGGATGCGGATTGCCAATCTGACAATGCCGTACAAGCCGTAGATTTCCAAGAACCCAAGGTACCGCCGGTGGTATATAAATCGTTATAGTTAGAGGTAAATCTTACCGGAGCATTAACGTACATTGCAATGCCGCCACCTAAATTGGATACAATATTATCTTTAAAATTTACAGAGGCTTTGGTAATCGTATTGTCAAAAATCATGGTATAATCATTTGATAAGTTTACAAAATCATTGTAAAAAATATTTAATGATTCATTATCCACAAACTTAGCAGCCGTTCCACTTTTTACAGTTACAAAGTTGTTGTAAATATAAGACACTCCATAATCATCATATCTGGTCGTATTGGTAAGAATAATACCATAACTACCCGATTGCAGCAAATGAATTCTATTATTATAAATACTTAATCCTGCTTGGTAATGGATATTTAAACCACAATG
Source organism: uncultured bacterium (assembly GCA_903829945.1). Classification (GTDB taxonomy): domain Bacteria; phylum Bacteroidota; class Bacteroidia; order CAILMK01; family CAILMK01; genus CAILMK01. The sequence goes on from CAIKRV010000035.1 coordinate 27,444, forward strand.
TGTTACACTATCAATTACATTTTCATAAATCTTGTTATTGGTTTGCACATAGCCATTTGGATCATGTTCAATGCCCCAATAACCACCAATAATATGATTATGTCTAACCACATTATAGTCATTATCCGGATAATCACCATCCAATACCGCTTCATGATACGGTACTGTTTTTCCTTTAATGTAATGTAAAATATTATTTTCAATAGTCACATGGTCGCAACTTGCAAATTGCATCACATCACCGGTTATTGAACCTGCAGTGTAGGTAATGGTCATTTTCCTAAATGTAACCCAAGAGCATCCATTTAATATAACCGTTTGATCTGAATTACTGGAATTCAAAGTAACCTTAGTGCTATCCAGTGAAGAAGATTGGAATATAATTTGATGAAATCTGGAAGCATTTTTAATATATCCAATACTAATAGCTTCATTATAGGTACCATCTGCAATGTTAAAGGTAACCGTTCCCCTTACACCATCCTTGGTTAGAGCAGCAATAGCATCTGTAAATGATTTAAAATTTGTTGAACCACTTCCGCTCGGATCAATGGTATAAGCCCCTTTCAAGGCTTTGCCTTCAGCAGAAAAAATTAAAAAAAGTGCGACTAAAAAGAGACCTAACTTTTTCATACATATATTGTTTTGCTGACAATATTAAGAAAATATTTGAATACTTAATACACATTCCAAAAAAATAATGTTAATATACAAGGGGTTGATATATATGTATCTGACTATCTTGATTTTAAAATTATAATTTCTTGGCTAATAATATGTGTACCCATGCTTAATTTCAATATAAAGTGCCCTTGATTTTCAGGCCATAAGCCAATTGTAGCCAAATTAATGGCATAGGAACCGGCAGATAAATTCCCAATTTTATTATATCTTAATAAATGACCGTTTAAATCATACAATTCGAAAACAACCAATAAATCCTCCTTCAAATTAAATGAAACAAAGGCTTGATTTGAACTTGGATTTGGATAAACCCTAAGCTTAAAATTATTGTTTAAAATACTTTGAACTCCCGTCAGTAAAATCAAAACAGAGTCTTCATGATAAGCAGTACAATTACCGCCATTATTTACTGAAAGAACAATATGAAACAACCCCAATTTCCTGAATACATGAACTACTTTTCTTCCGGTATCATTACTCAAATCACCAAAATTCCAAGCATAAGATTTATATGTTTGGTTAATGGCAGAAAGTTTAACCATATTAGAATCTAGGATTAAAGTAAAATCGGCATTTAAACTATCTACATGCACACCATTTGAAATAGAATCCATACACAATAGACTATTGTAAACAATTTGTTTAATCCTATAATAACCATTTTTAGGAATGATAAATATCGGCGATGCATTATTGGATGAATCAATACTATTTCCTTTCGAATCTTGTAAGATATATTTATATTTAGAACCACCGGAGCTATTATTTATTGCCATAAGAGTATCCCCTTCGCAATATTGTGTTTTATTAAAATAAAACCCGGCACTAGGAATACTTGTAATTTGTACTTTACTAACCAAGGTATCATTTGAATTATCACCATCGGTAGCCAAATCAGTAAATACCTTTATCGTATATTTTCCTCCTGCAGATGTATTCCACGCAGTAGGAAAAGTTAAATTAATAAGGGTATCATTTGTTGGACTTAAGCCGGGAGAGCCTTTGAGACTACCGGTAAATGAATAAATAAAGGAATCTGAATTTTTACCATATACAAATACGTGTACATTAAAATTATTGGTTTCAGTTCTGATACCATAATTTGCAATTTTAATTGAAATCATCGCATTATTAGAACCACAAGAATTATTAAGCGGATTGCTTATTGCCTCTACCCCTACATCGTCTGAATCTTGTGGCATTTCATCAGCTCCTATATCAGGATTACTTAATTTTCGCAATTGATTATCTATATCAACTTTTATAGATGCTAAATGCAAGCCTTTATGTCGCGTATAAATGGAAGCTGCGGTTTGATGCAAATCTCCACTACTAATATCATAAAATGCGGGATCACCTGCAAGGCTATGGGCATCTAATTTTGATAAACTTTGCCATTTACTTAAACTGTACCATGTCCCATTCCAATTACAATTGGTAGTAGTACCTGCAGAATATATATCATTATAATCACAGCTACTCATGCCATAACTGTCACCATAAATTGCAGCACCATTAATACCATTGTAAAAAATATTATTAAATACCCGCGTTTTATTAGAAGAAGTACCGGTAAAATATCCACAGGCAAATCCCAAATTATTTGAATTATTTGCCACACTATTATAATAAACATTCATAAGGGAATTATCCTTTGAATATAATCCAATTCCGGCGACACCGCTCAGCGTAATAAAATTATTATAAACCATACTGGTATCCTTGCCTCCACAGTTGGATAAGTACAAACCATAATTTACGAGTCCTATATTAACAATATTATTTCTGACCACTAAACTATCTTGGTAAGTGCAAACAATTCCATTGGCATACATGGTATCCACTTTATTGTGATCAATTATATTTCCTTTTTCCAATCCCCCGCTGTAACCTTCCAATGATAAAGCATTCAATCCACCCATAATATGATTATTATAAATTGTATTATGAGATTCCACTGTATTCATATCATCATAAATATTGGAACCAAAGCTTTCAATAGTTTGCGGATAAGTGTAAATTATGTTTCCGGATAAACTATCAAATTGCGCGCCTCCGGCAATTTCCACCGCATCAGCATAAGTGAAATTAAAGAGTGAAATAATTCCAATACTCATTTTTTTGAAGGATACAAATTGAGCTCCATCAAAACGTAAACTCACCGAGCGATCATTATAATAAGTCCCACCACTCCAGGTAGTATCAATTAATACTTTGGTACTATCCTTGGATTGAGATTGAAAACATACAGCATTATTTAAGGAGGCGCCGGGAATTTTCTTGATCACTACTGATTCATTATAATATCCATCACGAACATTAATTAGAGTGGCGCCACAAACGCCATATTTGTACAAAGAAGCCATTGCAATATTAAAACCTGCAAAATCCGGACTAATTCCGCCTAGGGTATAAGTTCCACTCATACCCGAACCGGTAGTAGTTAAAATAGTATCATTGGAAGGATTGGAGTCAATGCCGCCATTAGGCAAACTTGTCCATACCTTTATTGTTTTCAAATCATGTATGGCATAGGTTAATGATCCTAATTTGACCTGAATTGAAGTATGAGGATTTAGCGTACCTTTCCAAGCATACGATGACTGTAAAGTCCCATTTACACTCCAATTTAAACTCACCGATTTCAGGGTATCATGGCCTGCATTATAAAGTGTCGTATAAATATTTTTTGTGCCGGAACAAAATAATGTCGTTGGACTATCAACTGCTATGGCAGCTGCATCCAAATTAATTAATTTAGTTTCATCAGCGCCTATATTGGGAGGATTATTTCTTAATTCTCCATCATAATCCGTTTTTACGGCGGATAAACTAATTCCCTTTTGCATCACGGAAACTGATGCTGAGGTTAAATGTAAATCACCATTAGCTACTGAATAAAATAAAGGATTTACAGAAATACTTTTAGCATCAAGTGAGGTGGTAGTCTGCCAATCGCTCAACGAATTACATGTATTAGTATTGTTCCACAAACCAAATACTGAACCGGTGGTATATAAATCGTTATAATTAGAATTACCCATGCCGGACAGATTCCCATTAATAACATATCCTCCTCCCAAATTCATAAAAATATTATTCAGTGTTTTTATTCCTTTGGAACTGCCGCTACTATATAATATTGCAGCATAATATGAATTTCCAAATACGACGACACTATTATTGGCAACTATAAGAGGATAATTATAGTTGACCAATAATCCATTCCCGGTATGCCCTAATAAACGAATAAAATTATTACTAATAATTGTGGTATCAGTATTGGAGGTACTTGTTGCATAAATGTACATCCCATAGTTTACAGAGGATAAAATTAATCTATTCGCACTAATCGTTAAGCTATCATTATAATGAGTTATAATACCATAACCCCAGGCACTATCCATGGTATTATGCAACAAAACATTGCCACGTTCGGAAATAATAGTAGAGGTATAGTAGGATGCTTCCAGCTCAACGCTGCAATATCCGCCGGATAAATAATTATTTTTTAAAGTAATATAATTTTCAACGCTTGCAGCGGCATCATTAACTACATATCCCGCATTATAAAAAGAAGGAGAACATTTCAAATAACAATTTTCAAATGTTACATGATGCGCCCCATTATTTATTTCCACTGCATCCTGGTAACCCCAAGTAGCGGTAGAGGTATTAATGACTGATATATTTTTAAAAGTAACATAATTTGCACCGCTCAATGAAATAACATTTCCACGATAGGCCCAAACCCCCGTTGATGCAGTATCAATAATAACTTTAGCGCTATCACCGGATGCAGATTCGAAAGTAATATTATTAATTGCAGAGGCCCCTGCTATATGAGTAATAACTATAGACTCGGTATAGGTACTATCCGCTGCTTTAAAGGTAACCGCACCACATACGCCACGAGTAATTAAATCATGAACTGCACCTCTAAAACTTGTATAATCAGGCGTAGATATTCCGGTATTATCAATGGTATAAGTCCCGGTTAAACCACTTTGTAAAATAGTAGAATCATAATTTGTTTTGGTACGGACCATGGCAATGCCATTACAAGAATCGGGAGATATTACAAAAGTATATTTAAGGGATGAAGATGCAAAATTAAAGGCGCCGATATTTATAGAATCTTTAGTTACGGGAGCAAGAGAACCACTCCAATAATATGGGTTTTGTGCAATACCATTTACGCTCCAAGCTATTTTCAAATGCTTGATGGTATCATATCCCCTATTATCAACAAGAATATAAATATCATGATTGCCACTGCAAAAACCGCTATCGGGTTTAACGATGGCTTTTACTTCAGGATTTACGGCTATTGAAACAAATTCATCCGCACCAATATCCGGGGTTTTAGGATCTCTTTTATCACCATCTATATCTGTAGAATCATAGCTTAATACTTTAGCTCTTCCATTAATAAAATGATTGCTGACATGTAAATCTGTATTCGAATTATAAACGGGATTCACACAAGTATCGTGCTTTCCGAACCCTTTACCGGAAGCAATCCATGAGGTCAATTTCTTATAATCTGTTCCACCGTAATTCACAAAAACACTACTATTCGTTTTTATATTATTATAATCTTCACTGTTAAAGTTGGAACCGTAAAGGCCATAGTCATAGCTGC